>SLAT01000023.1 GCA_007126715.1 Roseinatronobacter sp. | reverse complement strand
CGGATATTGATCGCGGCTTTGTCGAGAATACGGCGACAGCGACCGGCAGTTACACGGATGCCGATGGCGCGCCGCAAACGCAGAATGCGACCTCTGCGGCGGGCACGGATGCCACTGGCGCCCCGGTTGATCCGGCCGATCAGGTGCCGGGCACGCCGACCATGACCGCCCTGACGCAAGAGCCCGGAGTGTTGGTCACGAAACTGGCAAGCCCGGCTGATGTGTTGCCGGTTGCAGGTGAGACGATCACCTACACAATCACAGTCGAGAATACCGGCAATGTGACGCTCATGGATGTGCGGGTCGAAGACCCTCTGGTGGGTCTGGATGTGACACTGGCTGCGCTGGATGTGGGTGGTCGTGAAGTGTTCACGGAAATCTATGTCGTGACGCCCGCAGATTTTGCAAGTGGTCAGGTCATCAATCGGGCGACTGTCCAAGCAACCAGTCCTGATGGTGCGGTTGTGACCGGATTCGACGAGGTGGCGGTTCCTGATACCCCAGGTAGCATCTCGGGAACGGTCTATATTGACATCAACGAGAATGGCATTCTCGATGACGATGATATTCGTCTGGTGGGATACACAGTCCAGCTATTCAGTGCGAGCGGCGAGTTTATCCGTGAAGCAATTTCGGATGAGGACGGGAGTTATGAGTTCCAACCACTCTCAAGCCGGCAAACCTATAGCATCACCTTCGTTTCTCCGGATGGCGAAATTGTCGGCCGAATTCTGAGTGTCCAAGTAGGGGCCGATGCTGACGCAATTGTCACTGACCAGAACCAGTCGATCCTGATTGGAGGCGATCTCGAGATCACGAAGATAGCCGGTGTCGACTCGGTACGGGTGGGTGATCTTTTGACTTACGAGATCTCTATCCGGAATTCCGGCACGGCTGATGTGGTTGTCGATATTGTCGACACCCTGCCGAGAGGGTTCATCTATCGCCAGGGAAGTGCGGCGACAGATGGCGTGCCGATTGATCCGGGGCAATCGGGTCAGGTGCTCCGCTTCGAGGGCGTGACCGCGCAGGCCGGAGGCGTGACCGCCATTACGTTGACAACATACGTATCCACGGCGGTGACAGTTGGCACGCATATCAACCGCGCACGGATGTTTAATCCCTTCACTGGCGCGCCTATCGGGCAAGAGGCTACGGCGGCTGTGCGTGTTGAGGTTGACCCTGTGTTCCAGTGTTCGACCGTGATTGGCCGTGTGTTTGATGACATCAATCACGATGGTTATTTCAATGGCGAGCCGCTGGAAGACCATATCTCCAACAGAAGTCCGGATTACATTCCCGGCAAGGGTCAGTTCTGGTCAGAGCCGGTATCGTCTGCGTCGCGCAGTGAAAAAGGTCTGCCGGGGGTGCGTTTGATCACACCGAACGGCCTTGCGGTGACCACGGATGAGCATGGCCGCTTCAGCCTGCCTTGTGCGGCGCTGCCGCGCGATATCGGGTCGAACTTCATGCTCAAACTCGATGATCGGACATTGCCGGTCGGGTATCGGATGACCACCGAAAACCCGCGTGTGGTGCGCCTGACGCCGGGGATGCTGACCAAGATGAATTTTGGTGCGGCGATGTTCCCAGTCGCGCGGGTGGATCTATCGGCACGCGCCTTCACCCAGAGCGGTGAGATGCGACCGGAGCTGACAGCCGGTTTGCAAGGACTTGTGGCGCAAATCGCGGCGAAGCCTTCGGTTGTTCGGCTCAGTTATCAAGCGGTGCCGAATGAGCGCGACTCTGTGGGCAATGCACGTCTGCGAAGCGTGGAGAGGGAAATCAGGCGCTTGTGGTCGGGAACAGGTCGCTATGCGCTGACGGTCGAGCGTGTGGTTGAAAGACCTGCGCAACAGCCAGGCCGGCAGTGAGGATGAGAGTGATGCGTAATTTGTATAAGAACACTGCTATTCATGGTTCCGTCGTCTCGGTTCTCGCTCTTGTTGCAGGGCTGAGCGCGACACAGGCCCAAGCTGACAGCCGAAATTGTGCGCTGATTGACGGTGCATTGCCCGCCGGCTGTGCGCATGACAATGCAGGGCTTGTCCTCAGTCGTTCCAGCCCGACATCGGCGGGGCATAGTTCTGCCGGTGATCTGGGAGATACGGGTTTTTCCATATCGATTGATGCGGGTGTCACGCAGCCGCGCCAGCATGTGGCGGGAGAGCGCGCGGTTACCGACCGGCTGGCGCGCGTGGACCGTGCACTGAGTGAGATGGGCTTACGTGTGACTGTTGACGGGTTTGGTGCAAAGCCCATCCTGAATGTCTCGACGGTTGATCTGCGCCGCAGCTACAGGGCAGGGGAGGTGGTCAGTTTCCGATCCTCGTCCAACTATCCGGCATGGATCGAGCGTTCTGAGATTATAGTGGTTGATCCGCGCAACCCCGCGCGGCCCATCGCAGTCGTGCCAACTGGCCCGAACGCGACCGCCAACTGGACCGTGCCTGCAGATGCGCCCGATGCAATGGCCTATGTCTTGCGTGTGTATGACGCCCAAGGTCGGCGAGATGAGACTGTGCCATTGCCTCTGATCCGCAGTGACCGCGAATTGCCCGGATCGGAACTGACCGGTCCTGTCATAGCGGCAGGCGAGGGCGAGGATCGTACCGCACGGCGGCGTATTCCGGTGCGTGGTGGGGCGATCACGGTCTCTGGCACAGATATGCCTGCAGGGGGCCAACTTAGCCTGATGGGCGAACCGGTCGTCCCGGACATCCGGCGCAACTTTGTCATTCAGCGTATTTTGCCCCCCGGAACACATGATGTGACCATCAACGCGGGCAATGAAAGTCAGGCGCAGTCGGTCACGATTCCGCATCGGGATATCTTTGCAACCGGTATTGCCGATATTACGCTTGGCCGTGATCGTGTTAGTGGCGAAAACTGGCGCTACGGGCGTGTTGCGGGCTTTGTAGACGGCGTCTATGCCAATGGCACGCGGCTTACGGCGTCGGTCGATACGCGCGACACGGAAATGCGCGACATGTTCCGCAATATTACGCGCCGTCATCCAGATCAGGTTCTGCGCGGGATTGAAGATCGCGATGTCTGGGTAACTACAGGCGACGACAGCAAAACCGAGAACCTTGCGCCGACCTCGGGGCGGTTCTACCTGCGCCTTGAACGCGACAACAGCCATATCATGTGGGGCGATTTCCGCCCTGAAAGCGACTTGAGCCGTGTGGTCCGCACGGATCGAACGCTGTACGGGCTTTCTGGCCGGTTCGAGACGACCGAGACAATGCCCAATGGCGAGGCCCGCGCCACGGTAACAGGCTATGCCGCCCAGATTGACCGATTGACACAACGTGATGTGTTCCGCGGCACGGGTGGCAGTTCCTATTTCCTGTCGCGGCGGGATATTGAATCAGGAACCGAAACACTGATCGCTGAAGTGCGCGACCCTGTTTCGGGGCGGATCATCTCGACCCGCCGTCTGGTTGAGGGGCGCGATTACCGCATTGATTATGTGCAGGGCGTGGTGATCCTGAATGAACCACTCAGCCCGACAGCGGGCGGCAGTGGGGTGTCGACTGACCGTCCCTTGGGCAGTTATGACGTCAATCTGGTCGCGCAATATGATTATGTGCCTGCGGTAGGTGCATCACTCTCCAGCACATATGGCGGGCGCGCCGAGGCTTGGGCCAGCCCCAATCTGCGTTTCGGAGTAAGCGGATCGCGCGAGGCAACGGGTGTTGCGGATAACACGCTGGTCGGTGCGGATATTTTGCTACAGCGCCATGAGGGCACATATTTGGGCCTTGATGTCGCGCGTAGCGAGGGGCCGGGTTTGAATTGGCGGCCATCTCTGACGGGTGGTCTTGATCTGGATGATGAAGAGGTCGCAGCCGGTATCCGTGGCCGGCGCGCATTGGGTATACGTGCCGAAGGGCGGCTTGATCTGGCTGATCTTGGCGGCGAAGGCCATGTGTCAGGCTGGTATGAGCATCGGCAGGCAGGGTTCTGGTCGCCCGATTACAATGCGACCGAGACCGAGCGCAGCTACGGGATCGATGGCGCGATTGGTCTGGGGCAGGCGACACTTGCATTCGGCGCCGAAGAAGCACGCCGCGGCGCGGATCGGCGCACACAGAAAGCGCGTATCGGGGTGAATACCCCGCTGCGCGATGATCTGGCGCTTGAAGTGGAACTTGCACATCGCACCGAGCGCAATATGGCCGCTGCCGCACCCGCGAGCGAGAATGGCACCCGCACGGATATTGCCGCACGCCTGACATGGGATGCGTTCGAGGACGCGCGGTTCTGGGTCTTTGGCCAGGCAACCGTTCGACAGAGAGGTGATCTGGCACGCGACAACCGGATCGGCGCGGGGGGCGAGGTTGATTTGACCGATGCCCTGGCAGTGTCGGCTGAAGCCTCGACGGGCAATCTGGGTTTTGCAGGGCGTGCCGGTCTGACCTATCGGCCAAATGCAGCATCAAGTTATCGGATTGGCCTGCGCGAAGATCGCACCCGCGCCAACGACCTGTCCAGCGCGGCGCGGCGCAGCATCAGCTTTGGCGCAGATCGCAAGATCAACGATGCATGGTCGGCGACGACAGAAACCGTGATGGGCGGCATTCGTGACCGGCGCTCGCTGACCAGCACCTATGGCGTGACCTATACGCCAGATCAGGTGCGCAGCTATTCGATGGGTGTGCTTAGCGGTCAGACCCGCGAAAGCGACGGCACCAATGTCAAGCGCGACGGGGTGTCCTTCGGCTTGACCCATAACAATGGCGAAGCTGTAAATTACCGGCTACGCGCGGAATACCGTCGTGACCGCTCGGACAATCCTGCACGTTTCACGAAACGGCAGTCCTGGCTGGTCAGTGGCGACCTCGGCTATCAGACATCAGAGGATTGGCGCCTGATCGCAGGGCTTGATCTTGTGCTGTCAAATGGTGACGTGTCCTTGCTGGACGGGCGCTATGTTGAGGGGCGGATCGGCTATGCCTACCGACCGGTTGACAATGATCGCCTGAACGCGCTGTTCAGCTATACCTTCCTCGATGATCAGCCCGGCGCAGGGCAGGTCAATATTGATGGCAAGGACGAAGGCCCGCGTCAGCGCAGCCATATCCTGAATGCAGCGATGAACTATGATCTGGACGAGCGGTGGACTCTGGGACTGAAATATGGCTTCCGTCATCGTGACCAGACGGACCGGATTACCGGGGCAACCTCAAGTTCCGTCGCGCATCTGGGCATTGCGCGGCTGGATTACCGGATCGTCCATCAATGGGATGTCATGGGTGAAGCGCGGGCCTTCCATGCCCCGCGCGCCGATACTACCGAATATGGCGCACTTCTGGGCATCTATCGCGAGTTGAACCCCAGTGCCCGGGTCGGAGTAGGCTATTCCTGGGGGGGCGTGTCAGACGATATGCGCCGCATCGAGCGCGCAAGGGAAGGTGTCTTCCTCAATATCATCGGGAAATTCTGATCGCCCGTTCAGCCTTGCAGCGGCATCTGTTCGTGCCGCTGCATCCTAGATCAGGTGGGGCTCAGACACAGGCCATCTCCTTTCTTGCCGTTCGGTTTGGGCTATGGGCTGGCGGGGCATTGTGTTGATCGCGGCGGCCTTTCATCCGGGCCACCCAGAACGCGCTTACGGCGCTGCTCGCCCATATAGCAGGTATGATGATGGGGCAGTGCTGGTAGGTCTTTGCTCAGGCCGCGCATGTTGTGGCGCTGTGTTATGGTTAACGGTGACACGTGCCTTCATACCTGCTAAGCGCCTGTCATTGGCTAAATTATTTCAGGAACGAGTATTATGAGTTTGTTGAAAACCCTTGCAGGCGCAGTCCTTTCGAGTGCCGGTGGACAGACAGGTCTGGCCGCTATTGTCATGCAGAACCCAAAATTGATGCAGGCGATGATGGGCCTGTTGTCCAAGGATAGCCCGATTGGCGGCCTGCCCGGTCTGGTGTCGAATTTCCAAAGCGCGGGTCTGGGCGATACAGTTGCCAGTTGGCTTGGGGGCGGGGCAAACCAGCCGGTTTCGGGCGATGATGTCCACATGGCACTTGGCGGCGATGTGATTAACCAACTGGCAGCGCAAGCCAAGATGAGCCCCGCCGACACCTCTGCTGCATTATCGCAAGCCCTGCCTGCCATGATCGACAAGCTGTCGCCAAAAGGTGCGGCTGGTGCGCTGGATATGGGACAAGTCCAGTCCATGTTGGGGGGCTTTTTGAAAGGCCGCCTCTGATACAGGCCGCTTCACCTCATAACGCCCGGTTCCCTCTTGCACTGATCGTCTGGTAAAGGCACAGAAACACGGGGCAAGCGGGCAGTGCGAGACATGCGCGATCACGGCGGAAATATAGATCAGGCACAGGCCCGCTTTGGCGGGCAGGACTGGGTTGACCTGTCCACAGGCATAAACCGCCAGCCCTATCCTGTGCCTGACCTGCCCGCGCATGTCTGGACCGATCTGCCGACCCGCGCCGCGCAAACGGCGCTGATGCGTGCCGCACGGCAAGCCTTTGGCACAGATGCGCTTGGCGTTGCGCTGGCGGGTGCGCAGGCCGCGATCCAGATGATCCCACGCCTTATGCCTGTAGGGCAGGCCAAGGTATTGGCCCCCACCTATAACGAACATGCTGCCTGTCTGCGCGCGGCAGGGTGGCAGGTGGAGGAAGTCACCGAAATCGCCGCTCTGGCGGGGGCGGAACTGGCAATCGTGGTCAATCCGAATAATCCTGACGGTCGGCACCATGACCCAAAGCAGTTGCGCGCCATCTCGCAGCAAGTCGGCTGCCTTGTGGTTGATGAAAGCTTTGCCGACCCTGTGCCAGAGTTGTCGCTTGCCGCCCATGCCTGCGACAGGTTGATCGTGCTGCGATCTTTCGGCAAATTCTGGGGATTGGCCGGGCTGCGTCTGGGCTTTGCCTTCGCAGGGCCAGAGGGTGTCGCAGCCCTGTCGCAGATGGCTGGCCCGTGGCCCGTCAGCGGGGCCGCGCTGGAATTGGGGCGCATCGCGCTCGATGATGCGACATGGCACGACAAGACCTGCACCCGTTTGCGCGCGGATATCGCAAGGATGGATGCATTGGCCTTGCGCGCGCAATGGCCGCTTGTCGGTGGAACGATGCTATTTCGGACCTATCACACCCCCGATGCCGCCACAGCGCAGTCGGCCCTTGCAGCAGCGCAAATCTGGAGCCGCATTTTCCCCTATTCTCCGCATTGGCTGCGCCTTGGCCTGCCGGGTAAGGAAAAGGAATGGGCGCGTCTGGAAACCGCTTTGCACGGCCTTGTTTAACGGGCGCGACGGGCACAATGCTTGGCCTGACAGTCTGCGGCGCTATGCTATGCATGCACCAGCCCTGAACCAGACGCGGATGCCATGCCCTCAAACCCGCCACCGCTGACACCGCGACCAGAAGGGTTGTATTGCCCGGATGGCGATTTCTTCGTCGACCCAGTGCGCCCGGTGCCGCGCGCGCTGATTACCCACGGCCATGCTGACCATGCCCGCGCGGGCCACAGCGCTGTCATGGCCACGCGCCAGACACTCGACATTATGGCGCTGCGCTATGGGGCGGATTTCGCGCAATCAACGCAAGTGGCCGAAGGGACCAGCCGCATTGGCGGAGTTGAGGTCAGCTTTCACCCTGCCGGTCATGTGCTCGGCTCGGCGCAGATATGTATTGCAGGGCAGGGCGGGCGCGTTGTGGTGACCGGCGATTATACCCGCACCCCGAACGCGGCCTGCGCCCCGTGGGAACCCGTGCCTTGCGATATTCTGGTGACCGAGGCTACCTTCGCGCTGCCCGTTTTCCGCCACCCCGACCCGCAGGATGAGATCGCGAAACTTCTGGCATCTGTCGCGGCTTTCCCCGACCGTGCGCATCTGGTCGGCGCATATGCTTTGGGCAAGGCGCAGCGCGTCATCATGCTGCTGCGTGCGGCAGGGTATGATGCACCGATCTACATTCACGGCGCATTGCAGAAACTTTGCGATTATCACATCGCGCAAGGCATCGCCCTTGGCGATCTGCGGCCCGCAACAGTGGCGCGGGGCAAAAAGGGCGATTTCGCAGGCGCGATCATTCTGGCCCCGCCCTCGGCCTTTGCGGCGACATGGGCGCAGCGCTTTCCCGACCCTGTGATCTGTTTCGCCTCTGGCTGGATGATGGTGCGGGCGCGGGCGCGCCAGCGCGGGGTCGAATTGCCGCTGGTCATCTCCGACCATGTGGACTGGTCGCAACTGACGCAAACCATCACCGAACTTGATCCGGCGGAAACATGGGTCACACATGGGCGCGAGGATGCAATTATGCGCTGGTGCGAGATGCATCAGCGCAAGGCCCGCCCCTTGCGGCTGGTGGGGTATGAGGATGAACCAGAATGATCGGCGGGTTTGCAGATTTACTGGAACGACTGGCCTTCACCCCCCGTCGCAGCCTGAAACTGGCGCATCTGGCGGGCTACTTTGCCGCCACACCCGACCCTGACCGCGGGTTGGCCTTGGCCGCGCTGACGGGCGATCTGGATTTGCGTGCTGTTACGCCGTCTTTGCTGCGGGCATTGGTGGCGGAGCGGGTGGATGCAGAGTTATTCAACCTGTCCTATGATTTCGTCGGTGATCTGGCCGAAACCATAGCGCTGATCTGGCCCGTAACAGGCGCGTCGCAGGATGTGCCCTTGCACGCGTTGGTAGATGAATTGCAACGCACGCCAAAGACAGACCTCGCGGCGCGTATCGCCGCGCGTCTGGATACGCTGAGCCCGTCGCAACGCTATGCCTATCTCAAGCTTGCGACAGGGGGCTTGCGTGTCGGCGTGTCGGCGCGTCTGGCGCGGCAAGCCGTGGCCGATTACGGCGCGCTGGATCTGGCCGAGGTGGAGGAAATCTGGCACGGGCTGACACCGCCATATGAAAGCCTTTTTCATTGGGCGGAAAAAGGCCCGAAGCCTGTCAGTGCCGCATTGGCGCCTTTCCGGCCTGTCATGCTCTCTACCCCCACCGATGCGGAGACGCTGACCGCGCTGGACCCCGCCGACTATGTCGCGGAATGGAAATGGGACGGCATCCGCGTGCAGGCCGTTTCTGAGCGGGGGACAAGGCGGCTATATTCGCGCACGGGTGACGATATTTCCACGGCCTTTCCCGATGTGATTGCCGCGATGGAATTTGACGGCGCACTGGACGGGGAATTGCTGGTGCGGCGGGGCGATCAGGTGGCCCCGTTCAACGACCTGCAAACCCGGTTAGGGCGCAAGCGGGTCAGTGCCGCTATGCTGGCCTCGCACCCGGCGGCGTTGCGGGTTTATGATGTGATGCTCTGGCAGGGGCGCGACCTGCGCGCCTTGCCCTTTGAGCAGCGTCGCAGGGAATTGGACGCCGCCGTTCAAACCCTTGATCCTGCCCGCATCGACCTGTCTGCGCTGTTGCCCTTTGAAGATTGGCACAGGCTGGCAGCCCTGCGCGGCGCGCCGCCCGAAGCCGTGATAGAAGGGGTGATGATAAAGCACCGCGCCAGCCCCTATCTTGCGGGGCGCATCAAGGGCCATTGGTTCAAGTGGAAGCGCGACCCGATGCTGGTTGATGCCGTGCTGCTTTATGCGCAGCGCGGGCATGGCAAGCGCTCGGGCTATTATTCTGATTTCACCTTCGGGCTGTGGGATGGGGATACGCTGGTGCCTGTGGGCAAGGCTTATTTCGGGTTCACGGATGCTGAATTGAAAGCATTGGATCGTTTCGTCCGCGACAATACTGTTGATCGGTTCGGCCCTGTGCGCGCGGTGAAGCCGGAAAAGGTGGTTGAGGTCGCATTTGAGGGGCTGAACCGGTCGCCGCGCCATAAATCCGGTGTGGCGATGCGGTTCCCGCGCATCTCGCGCATCCGCGACGACAAGCCCGCGTCAGAGGCTGACCAACTTGAGGCGCTGCTGCGCATGTTGCCGCCGCAATAGGGTTCGGCTGCTGCCTCATGCCCTGCTGCATCTGGCCGTAAGCCCTTTTATCGCCTCTTTGGAGAGTGTTGATGCGTGGGCTTGGGGGACGGTGATTTTTCGCACCAAGCGCGGAGTCAAGGCGAAAAGCGCCGCCGCGCATCGCCGGGCCGCCCACGGGCACGGCGATTTGGCTGCCACCTGCGCATAGCTTTGATCTTGTGCGGATTTGGCCAGCATAAACCGCCACAGATTCAATCTTCGATCGCCGCACCGCGGCCCGGCAATGCGCGGTGGCTTGGTCCGCGCCGCAGTCGCTTCCATCCGCGCCTGTCAGCTATCGGCCTTCTCATGCGGGTCAAAACCTGCAATCACAACCTCGCGCGTGCGGCAGTCATCGCACATGGTCAGCAAGCGCTTGCGATCCGCGCCTGCTGTGCCAGAGAACATCCAGTGCCCATCAAGTTTTTCCATCACCCGCTCAATACTGGCGCGCGTGCCGAAGGCCTTGCCGCAGGAGGTACAGGCGAAGGGCTCTTCTTCCTTCAGCAGGCGTTTGGGCGCGGCCCATGCGCTGAAATCCATTTGCGGGGCCAGCGTAATCGCCTGTTCGGGGCAGGTGGCGGCACAGATACCGCATTGCACGCAAGCGCTTTCCGTAAAGCGCAGCATCGGCATATCGGGGTTGTCCGACAGCGCCCCGGCAGGGCATGCGCCCACACAGGCCAGACACAGTGTGCAGGCGTCAAGGTCCAGATCAACCCGCCCGAATGGCGCGCCTTGCGGCAGGGTAATCACCTCTGCCGGTTGCGGTGCGGTCTGGTTCAATTCCTCCATCGCCAGCACCAGCAAGCCGCGCTTGTCATGGGGCGGCAAAAAGCGCGAGCGTTTGGCGCGCGCGGCTGGGGCAGGGTGCCACAGCGCGGCATCCAGCGCATCCGGGTCATCGGTCTGGATCAGCGCGCACAGGTCCGTTCCGTGACCTGTTTCAATGCAGATCACATCCATCAGCGCAAGGCTGTCTGCCAGCCCGTCCAGCGGGTGCGCGGGGCGTTCCTTTGCCAGAACCCGCACAGCCCCCGCGCCGTAGGCGAGTGCTGCGGCCATCAACTCTGGCCCGATCTGGCTGGGTTCATTCACCTGCACCGGGATCACATGCGCAGGCAGGCCACGCCCGAACCGCGCGCTGGCATCGATCAAGGGCGCGCCATGCCCCTCATCATGGAACAGGATCAAAGGTGCGTCCTTCGCGCCTGCATCGAAATAGGCGGCCAGACCTACGCGCAGGCGGGCGGCGATATTGTCCACCACAGGCAGCGCATAGGCGGCGGCCCCTGTCGGGCAGGCGGCGGCGCATTGGCCGCATCCCGCACAGATATTGGGGTCAATCGCGACCGTATCACCCGCCGAGGTGATCGCCCCTGTCGGGCACAGGTCCAGACACCGGGTGCAGCCTGTCAGCGTGTTGCGCGAATGCGCGCAAAGGCTGGGCGTAAAGTCGATATATTTGGGCTTGTCGAATGTGCCCACCATTTGCGCGGCCTGTTTGACCAATGTGGCAACGGCGCGCGCATCGCGCGGGTCGGCGCGGAAATAGCCGGGGCGGGTTTCATGAAACAGCGCCTGCCCACCTGTCAGGTCAATCACCAGATCGCAGCGCGACACGGCACCGTTGCGCGCGCCTTCAAATTCCAGTCGAGCGCGCGACGATGGCGCGGGCGCGGCGTAGTCATCCACGGTCAGCTCAAACGCGCCCAGATGGCCTGCCGCGCGGCGAATGCTGCCTTGCAGGACAGGCCATGTCGTCTGGCGCGGCGGCATGACATCTGCACCGGGGGTCAGCAATACTGTGATATCGAGGCTATCGGACAGATCGCGCGCCACATCCAGCGCGACATGATCGCGCCCCAGAACCAATGCGACGCCGTTGCTCTCAAGGCTGACGACATCAAAAGGTGTGGCGTCCAGTTCGGCCATAGCCAGAAGTGCGGCCATTTTGGGTGCGGCGCGTGTGCCATCTTTCGACCAGCCCGCCGTTTCGCGGATATTCACGAAACGCAAGTTTCCGTCAAAGCCTGCATCCTCGGCCAGTTCGGCAAAGAGGGGCGCTTCTTGCGTGCAGGCGACGGTCACATCGGCAAACGTGCCGAGGGCGGCGCGAAAATGATCCAGCTGTGCGCGGCAAAGCTGGCTGGCTGCGCGCCCCTCGGCCCCCAGTTTTGCGGGATCAAGCGTCATGGTCGCTTCGCAGGTGCAGATAAGACGGGTTTTCTGGTGATCTGGCATCGGGCTTTTCTCTGGCCTTTGGCTGGACTATCTGAAAGGCATATAGACCGCATGTGGCGCAAAGGGTAGCACCTATGCGCAAGATCGCGACAGGGAGGATATATGCAAACCGCGACTGAAACCAGCGAGGCGGGCAAGATTGCCCTGCCGCCCCCATATACCCTGCATCGCACAGATCAGGCCGATGTCTTGCGCCATGCTGCACAACTGGCACCGTCAGAAGGTGCTGGAACGCTGGTTGTACATCAGTCACCGGGGCTTCTGGCCTTTGCTGTGGTGCTGGAACCCGAACAGCCCCTGTCGCAGGCGCAGATGGCGTTTTTGCTGGGCATGGTTGCCGTGGCGGATGCGCTGGCCGCCCACGGACCGCCCGAACGCTCTGTCCGGTTGAACTGGCCGGATGAGTTGCGCTTTGACAAGGCGCGCATTGGTGGCGGGCGGTTTCAAGTTGCACCCGGCACCGGGCCGGATGATGTGGCCGACTGGATGGTTTTCGCGGTCGAGTTGATTGCGGATCGGGACCAGCTTCAGGAACCCGGACGCTTCCCAGACTCGACCTCGCTGGCGGAAGAAGTGTTTGATCCTGCCGAAGATATCATCTCTACCTTTGCCAGCTACCTGATGCTGTATTTCGACCGTTGGGCGCATGACGGGATCGAGGCTGTCACCAACCGCTATCTGATGCGGATCGACCCGCCCTTGCTGCGCGGGGTGCGCCGGATCGAGGGGGATCGGTTGGTCGAGATCACGCCCTCGGGCGGGGGCACACGCTCGGCCCCGCTGCTGGAGGCGCTGGGTAGCACTAGCTGGCGCGATGCGAAGGGACCAAAGCTGTGACCCGCCTGCCGCGCACCATCCGGCTGGATGCGTCTGATGCGGTGGTCTTCGCGCAAGCGGCGGAGCCGGGCGAATGGGCGGTGCCGGGCACCTTCCTGTTTTGGGGGCGTGCGCCTGACAGCCTGACCCGCAAGGAAGCGATAGCCTTTCGTTCCGGTTTTCTGGGCGCGACCAGTTTCGGGCATTCAACACTGGTGACCGTGCAAGAGGCCAGCGCGCAGGAACGTGCGGCAATGGTCGAGATGCTGGCGCAGCAACTTGTCACACATCTTGGCGCGCCGACGCTTGAGGCCGCGCGTCCTGCCGCAGAAGAAGAGGTGGCGCTGTCGGAAAGCCTGTGCGCGGCGCATCCGTTGAACACCTTGATTGCACTGCACCGCCGCCACAAGGAAGACGGAGCGATCGTCGAGCAGTTCCGCACGCTCAAGCCGCGCGACGAGTCGGCGTTTTCGGGCAGCCATTTGCAGGGCCATGACCGCGCGTTTCATTTTGTCGAAGAGGTCGAGGATCATGTCGATCTGTTTGCATTGAGGGGGGATGACTGATGCCGGAATTCTGGGTTGCCTCTGGCCACCATCTGACAGGGTTGGATCGTGCAGGGCGGATACTGGTCACGGATGAGTTGATCCTTGCATGGCTGGCCCGCCCCGAAGTGCTGCCCCCGCCAGAGGCTTGCGCGGCAGAGCGCAGCCTGCATAAAAGGCTGATGGCAAGCCCGCGCGCGAAAGTGTCAGAAATGGAACTGACCGCGCTAAAAGACCGGGATGCGCAGGAGAACTGGCGCTTCCTTTTGGGGCTGCGCGACAGGCTGTTGGCGGCAGGCTCGGTCGAGGAAGGCTATGCGCAGATTATCCGTGACGGCGCGACATTTCCGTCGGTGTTCATGGCGCAACTGGTGCAGCTTATCCTGCGCAACGCGCTGGATGGCTGCGATGATCCACAGGTCTTGCGTGCTGCCGAATGTTTCTTTCGGCCCCAGCGCAGCCATGTGAAGGATGACAAGCTGTTGATGGCGGATGAAGAGCTTGTCCAGCTTTATGAGCAGGAAATGCACGCCTCGCCCTTGACGGCGATGTTTTCGGGCGGTGTGGACAGCCTTGATGTATTGGGCGGCGGCAATGAATGGACCTATTGGTCGCGATCCGATGCGCATACGATGGTGCTGAATTTCGGCGGTGACCCGCAGGCGCGACGCGGCATGGCACAGGCGCTTGAAGCCTTTGTTCGCCATATGCTTGGGTTGGACGTGACGATCACACCCCAGACCCGCGCGGATGAGGTCGATTTGCAGTGGTTTGTCGGGCTGGACCCGGCAGGCACCGCGATTGGCAATGCGTTGTGGCATGGGCGGCCTATGCCCGCTACACTTGTCGGGTTGTTCCGGATGGAGGTTGCAGACAGCGCCCGTATCCGGCCAGACTTGCGTGGACAGCCGATCTGGCTGATCCTTGGACTTGGCGCGGATGGCGCTATCCGCATGAAGCCGCAAAACCTGTTGACGGGACTGCCGCTGGCAGAACCTGCGCTGAACTGAAGGAAGCTGCACCATGCCACAGGAAATCTTGCGCGTTTCGGTTCTGGCGCTTCGTAGGCCCCCTGTCACCCGATGGGGCAGCGGCGAATTGCGCCCGATGACCGTGTTACCGCAAGAGCCGGACGCCGCGGCGCATACCCTTTTGCGCAGCGAAGACGGGGTCGAGACATGGTATCTGGGCGGGCGTGATCTGGTTCTGTATTCGGGGGATACCAGCCATCATCTCGACAATCTGCGCGCGCAGCGCCCTTCGATCTGGGTGGCGTTGCGGGGGCAAGACCCGACATGCGCCGAGATTGTCAATGTTACTGCCGATCCATACGAGGGAGAGGGCTATGCCTCGGACCTTGATCTGATCGTCGAGGCCGTGCCTATGCCAGAGGCTGTTCGCGCGCGCGTGGCCGATTTTGTCGCCGCGCATCATGTCGAGATGCCCTTCAAGAAGCGCAAGCGGCTTCCGGCGGACCCAAACGCGATGACCGCCCGCGCGCCGCGTGTCCTTCAGTCTGAAGATAAATGGGTCAATGCCCCCCGCAAGAGGTAGATTATGGCGCAACCACCTGAAGACGAGAATTTTTTCAGCCGCTGGTCCAAGCGCAAGCG
>SLAT01000033.1 GCA_007126715.1 Roseinatronobacter sp. | reverse complement strand
ATGGCACCAAGGCTTTCATCTCGGGGGGGGGCTATTCGGATGGCTATATCGTCATGGCCCGCACCGGCGAGGAGGGGGCGCGCGGAATTTCTGCACTGGTGGTGATGGATGGCGCGCAGGGCCTGAGCTTTGGTGGGTTGGAAGACAAGATGGGCTGGCGATCGCAGCCCACAAGGCAAGTGCAGCTTGATGATTGCCGGGTGGGGGCGGACGCGCTTCTGGGCGAAGAGGGCAGGGGGTTCAGCTATGCCATGGCGGGTCTGGATGGCGGACGCCTGAATATTGCGGCCTGTTCGCTGGGCGGGGCGCAAGCCGCGCTTGATGCAACGCTGGCTTATATGCGCGAGCGCCGCGCTTTCGGTCAGGCGATTGACCAGTTTCAGGCGCTGCAATTCCGGCTTGCGGATATGGAGATCGAGTTGCAGGCCGCGCGCGTATTCCTGCGACAGGCCGCATGGAAACTGGATCACGCTGCACCCGATGCGACAATGTATTGCGCGATGGCGAAGAAATTCGTGACCGAGGCAGGCAGCCGGATTGCCGACCAGTGTTTGCAGTTGCACGGCGGTTACGGCTATCTGGCCGATTACGGGATCGAGAAACTGGTGCGCGATCTGCGTGTGCATCAGATTCTTGAGGGTACGAATGAAATCATGCGCGTGATTGTCGCACGGCAGATGCTGGCGGCCCGCTGATGGCGGATATTCATACTCGCAAGGAAGGCTGTGCAGGCCGGATAACGCTTACCCGCCCCAAGGCGCTGAATGCGCTGAGCTATGAGATGTGTCTGGCAATTGATGCCGCATTGAAAGCCTGGGCAGATGATGCCGATGTCGCCCTTGTGCTGATCGACGCCGAAGGGGACAGGGCATTTTGTGCGGGTGGCGACATTGCCGAGATGTATTCCACCGGAGTTACGGGCGATTATACCTATGGTCGCCAATTCTGGGCCGATGAATACCGCATGAATGCGCGACTTGCGGAATATCCCAAGCCTGTGGTCAGTTTTCTGCAAGGCTTTATCATGGGCGGCGGAGTGGGTGTGGGGTGCCATGCCAGTCACCGGATCGTGGGAGAGACCAGCCAGATTTCGATGCCTGAATGTGGGATAGGGCTGGTGCCCGATGTGGGTGGTTCGTGGATATTGGCGCGCGCGCCGGGTGGCTTGGGCGCATATCTGGGCCTGACCGGGGCGCGCCTGGGGCCGGGGGATGCGATCCGCGCAGGGTTTGCCGATCTGTTTATCCCGCAAGATCGTTGGGAGGGTGCGAAAGCCCGGCTGACAGCGACGGGCGATATCTCGGCGCTGGAGGCTGCCACCGCGCCAGACGCTATGCTTGCAACGCATCAGCATGTGATTGACGCGGCTTTCATGAAACACAGTGTTGCCGCGATTGCGCAGGAGCTTGGCAATATTGACAGTGAATTTGCTGCCAAGACCCTGGAGGCGTTGCGGCGCAATTCACCGCTGTCGATGGGATGTACACTTGCCATGCTGCACAAGCTGGGTTCCGGGTCCGGTATCCGTGAGGCATTGGCGCAGGAATATCGGTTCACATGGCGTGCGATGGAGCACGCAGATTTTCTTGAAGGTATTCGGGCTGCCATTATCGACAAAGACCGCAACCCGCGCTGGCGACATGCCAATCTTGCAGATGTGACCGAGGCCGAGGTCGGGTCCATGCTGGCACCTCTTGGTCCAGAGGAACTGACATTCGAGACAGTGGAGGAGAAACTGAAATGAAAATCGGGTTTATCGGATTGGGAAATATGGGTGCGCCTATGGCTGCCAATCTTGCGCGTGCGGGTCATGCTGTGACGGGGTTCGACCTTGTTACCCCTTGCCCCGATGGGGTGAGCCGCGCAGAAGATGTGCAGGGTGCTGCACGTGATGCCGATGTCGTTGTGACCATGCTGCCCAATGGCGCAATTTTGCGCGATGTGGCGGCGCAACTGATCCCGGCGATGAAGGTGGGTGCTGTGCTGTGCGATTGCTCGACCGTTGATGTGGACAGTGCTCGCGCCGTTGCTGACATGGCTGTGACGGCTGGTCTTGATGCACTGGATGCGCCCGTCTCGGGTGGTGTCGGTGGGGCTGCTGCCGGAACATTGACCTTCATGGTGGGCGGAAGCGATACCGCATTTGCGACAGTCCTGCCCCTGTTCGATGTCATGGGGCAAAAGGCCGTGCATTGCGGCGGTGCAGGCGCGGGACAGGCCGCGAAAATCTGCAACAACATGATCCTAGGCGCCACCATGGCCGTAACTTGCGAGGCATTCGCGCTGGCAGACAAGCTGGGTCTGGACCGCGCGCGGATGTTCGATGTCGTCTCGACCTCTTCGGGATATAGCTGGTCGATGAATGCCTATTGCCCGGCCCCCGGCATTGGCCCGCAAAGCCCGGCGGATAATGACTACAAGCCGGGTTTTGCGGCTGAGTTGATGCTAAAGGATCTGCGCCTGTCGCAGCAGGCTGCCGAAGCGGTCGATGCTGATACACCGATGGGCGCGCGGGCGACGGAGCTATATGCAGCCTTTGTCGATAACGAAGATGGCAAGGGCCGCGACTTTTCGGCGCTGCTTCCACGATTTGTGGCGCGCAGCAGGTCTTGAGCAACTGGGCCCCGCTTCCTGGATCTCCTAGCTTAAGACCAGATAAGGCTTGAAGCGTTGCGGCCGATGTCGCTGCCAACAGGCCATGTCCTGTTTTGCGCAGCCGAGGTTGCAGCGGGCTGTGTTGGTCGTCTTGAGGGACGATTCGAGGTGACGCTTACCGCGATCTTCAGGCGCGAAATTCTGCTTTAGGCGATTGTGTCGGGTCAAAGCTGTATCCAGACCACCTTGGGGTTGCTGGGCGCGGCACCCTATTCGGGCAAAGGCTGCGTCGTAACTCCTTGCCGTTTGGTGGTGATCCCTGATGCCTTGGTGCAAGTGCTGATGGACAGGTCTTCCGCGTTGCGGCAGTTTGTGGTTCGCGCATTTGCGAAGCGTATGTCAGGCTTGACGGAGTTGTTGGAGAAAGTCGCCTTTGATCGCATCGAAACCCGACTGGCAGGCGTCTTGTGTGACATGACAACCGTGGGGGCGTGCATACAGCGCACGCCAAACGCGCATTGGTTCGGTGCGTGAAGTCGTCTCAAGGCTGTTGGAAAAATGGTCTGCAACAGGGTTCGTCATAACTGGACGTGGTCGAACAACCTTGTGCAATATCGCCAGATTAAGGCGTATCGGAGGTGACTATATCACAGACAAGGCTGGTCGCCGATCATAACATAGCGCTTTGCCTCGCCTCGGAAGTCTTGACATGCTCGCAAGGAATGCTGGCGGCATTGACCATATCTTACGGATCATTGTTGGCCTCGCTCTGATTCCTGGCTTTTTCCTCAATTCCGAGGCTAGCCTGCGCTGGCTCCATACCACCGTGATTGTGCCGCTTGGCGCGGGTCTGTTCCAGAGCAGCCCACTCTATTCGCTCTTGGGCATTAGCCCCTGCCCGCCGCGGAGAGATGAATTGCATGAAGGCAATTCAGCCTTGTTCGAAACTCAGGCCGAATTGTTGCCAGATTGCTCGAAGAATGGGCTTGCAGCCCCGCGCATGCTTGGATAAAACCCGCCGCAGAGTTGGGGTGTAGCCAAGTGGTAAGGCATCGGTTTTTGGTACCGTGTATCGTAGGTTCGAATCCTACCACCCCAGCCAGTTAATCCCTGCGCAATCCTGTAAGCCCAGACAGGCCCTCGGTCCATCCTTTATGCCCCAGTGAATGCCCCACCTTGGGATAGGTATAAGTAATGGAAGAAGGCTAAGGGAAGAGGGACAACCACAGCAGCTGTCCTCCCCCACAACCCAACCTAAGAGAACCGGGGCCGATGGTGTTCAAGCCGAGCCAGATACCCCTCAGAACGAACAGGGTTCAGGGTTGGAGTTGAAACTTCGACAGGTAACTCAGTCCCGACGATCTCACGGGTGGCTGTATTGACGATCTGGAGCAGCGTCTCCTTGTCGTCACGGGCCACAATAAAGCTGTCATGAACCCCCAGCAGCGGCAGCCCGAAGTTGGTCGCAACAGTCAGCACCTGGTCTGTTATGCGGCTGTCGAGGTACATCAGCCGGATGCCGTGGCCAGCACAGAGCTTGTCCGACAGATGCGGGTGTTGGGTAACAAACAGGTCCAACAGGCCGGAGAGTTGTTGATTTGTCAGCCCCTTCGCCAAGTGCCCGGTAGGCCAGTCTTCCCGAAACGAGCTGAAGGCAGACGGCTTCGTTCCTGCATTGATTGCCCGGAGAACAAGGCTTTTCACCAAGGCTCTTTGAAGTGGGGCAGAGACATTGGGCAAACCAGCGTTGGGAAGCTCGTAGGGATCGCCTTCAATGCCCACACCAGCTTCGAGGCTGAGAAGGTTGACGTGCAATCCCTTGAAGTCGACTTCGACGGT
>SLAT01000327.1 GCA_007126715.1 Roseinatronobacter sp. | reverse complement strand
TCCGATTTCGACCATGCGGCCCTCAGGACCCGCAACGCCCAGTTCCGCGACCAGGTCGCCCGCCGCATCTCCGGCGCGCTGACCGAGGAAGAGTTCCGCCCGCTGCGCCTGATGAACGGGCTCTATCTGCAGCTTCATGCCTATATGCTGCGCGTCGCTATCCCCTACGGCACGCTGAATTCTGCCCAGATGCGCCAACTTGCCATGATTGCCGAGCGTTGGGACAAGGGCTATGGCCATTTCACCACGCGCCAGAATATTCAGTTCAACTGGCCGCGCCTGCGCGATGTACCCGATATGCTGGATGCGCTTGCTGAAGTGGGGATGCATGCCATCCAGACTTCGGGCAATTGCGTGCGAAATGTCACCGCCGATCACTTTTCCGGCGCAGCAGCAGACGAAATTTCCGACCCGCGCCCGGTGGCCGAATTGTTGCGCCAATGGTCGACCGATCACCCGGAATTCCAGTTTTTGCCGCGCAAGTTCAAGATCGCGGTCACCGGCAGCCCCAATGACCGCGCGGTGACGCGCGCGCATGATATCGGCCTGCGTATGGTCAGACGCGGCGCGGCGCAGGGCTATGAAGTGATTATCGGTGGCGGGCTTGGGCGCACGCCCGTCATTGGCAAGGTTCTGGCAGAGTTCGTGTCGGAGGCCGATCTGCTGCCGTATATCGAGGCGATATTGAGCACTTATAACAGCTTCGGGCGGCGCGATAACAAATACAAAGCACGCATCAAGATCATGGTCAACGAGTTGGGTCTGGACGAGGTACGTGCTCGCGTTGCGCGCCGGTTCAAGTCCCTTCGCGCCGAATGGGGCGGGGCGGATCAGGCTATCTTGCGCGACCTTCGCGCGGCCTTCGCGCCCCCTGCCTTTCGCAACGCCCCAACCACCGCATATGATGTGGCCTATGCGCATGATCCGGTGTTCCGATCCTTTGCCGACACCAATCTTGCACCACATCACCACCCCGATTACGCCATCGTCACGATCAGCCTCAAGGCGCATGGCGCGACCCCCGGTGATGCGACCGCAGCGCAGATGCGCATCATGGCGGATCTGGCCGCGCAATACGGCCATGATGAATTGCGCATCAGCCATGAACAGAATGTCATTCTGCCGCATGTCCATAAATCCGACCTGCCGCGTGTTCATGCTATCTTGCAGTCGGCTGGGCTTGGCACGGCCAATATCGGCCTGATCTCGGATATTATTGCATGCCCCGGCATGGATTACTGCGCTTTGGCGACAGCCCGTTCAATCCCTGTGGCGCAGGAGATCGCGCAAGCCTTTCGCGCACGGGAACTGGATATCGGCGCGATGAAGATCAAGATTTCGGGCTGCATAAATGCCTGCGGGCACCACCATGTCGGCCATATCGGTATTCTGGGGCTGGACCGCGCTGGGGTTGAAAACTACCAGATCACGCTGGGTGGCGATGGGACGGAAACGGCCGCACTGGGGGAACGCGCCGGACCGGGCTTTGCCTATGACCAGATCATCCCCGCGATTGATCGGCTGATTACAGCGTATCTGGAGTTGCGCGAGGATGCCGAGGAAAACTTTATCCAGACATTCCGCCGCCTTGGTCCCAAGCCGTTCAAGGATGCGCTTTATCAAACAGGGGGGCGGGCAGATGCAGCCTGATCCGCAAAAGACTGTCGGCGCTCTGCTGACCAAGCCGGACCCGCTGTCGGCGCAACAATTCCTTGCCGAAGGGATCGCGCGGCTGAACCGCGTGGCAATGGTGTCGTCTTTTGGTGCCGACTCGGCTGTGTTGTTGCATATGGTCGCGCAGATTGACCGCGCCTTGCCGGTGCTGTTCATCGACACTTTGGCGCTGTTTCCTGAAACGGTTGCCTATCAGCGCGCGCTTGCTGCGCATCTGCGCCTGAGCAATGTGCAGTCCATCTCGCCTGACCGGACAGATCTGTTCACCCGCGACCCCGACGGGTTGTTGCACAGAAGCGATGCCGAATCCTGCTGCCAGTTGCGAAAATCCGAACCGCTCAGCCGGGCGCTGCAAGGCTATGACGGCTGGATCACAGGACGCAAGCGCCATCAGGCCGACACGCGTGCGTTGCTTCAACGTGCCGAGGTTGAACCCGCGACCGGGCGTATCCGGCTTAACCCTTTGGCGGATTGGGACGCGCAAAGTGTCGTGGATTATCTTGATGCGCATGATCTGCCGCGCCATCCGCTTGTGGCGCAGGGGTATCCGTCCATTGGGTGCGCGCCTTGCACAACGCGGGTGAACAAGGGCGAGGACCCGCGCGCCGGGCGCTGGAGGGGGTCCGCGAAAACCGAATGTGGCATTCATTTCACCGGGGGCGTGCCACGGCCCATCAGACAGGAGGATGCGGCATGACTATTATCGTAACGGACACTGGCTTTGCCCCCGATGACTGGCGGCGCGGTTTCACTCCCCTTGAGGCATTTGATGCCGACCCGGACGAGCAACCGCTTGCATTGGACCTGCCTTCCGATATCGCGCCAGAAGCATTGGAGGGGCGGCTGGATGGGATATTGATGATCCGCGTTGATTTTCCTGCCTTTTCTGACGGGAGAGGGTTCAGCATTGCGCGTCAACTGCGCCGCATGGGGTTTGCGGGGCGGTTGCGGGCGCGGGGGCATGTGATCTCTGACCAATACGCAATGGCGCGGCGGTCCGGTTTTGACGAGGTGGAAATTTCAGATGCCCTTGCAGAACGCCAGCCGCAAGGCGAATGGCAATCCAACTCTCAATGGACTGCACCACATTATCAGATGCGACTGATGCAACAGTCAGCCCCATAACGGGCTAAGGGCATTGGGCCGGCCCTTCTTGCCAACGAAAAGGTTTTGAGTGCCACCAAGTCATCGTTCAAACTTTAGGGAAAATGAACTCGCGACAGGTTATGGTTTAACGAATTCTTTGCCACTTGCTGAGATGGTTCTGTGAGTTTTACCATGATGGAGATGTCGGTGAGTGTTCAGCAGCAATTTGGGCCTTCGCTTCGAAATGAATTCTTGTCGCGATATCTGGACAATCTTGCGTTGTTGGAACGACTTCACCGCCTGATGCTTGATGTCATAAAAGACGAGTTTGAACGCCTTGGTGTCATGACGATCAATCCGGTTCAGGCCCTGTTGCTTTTCAACATCGGTGACCACGAAGTTACGGCAGGTGAGTTGAAATCGCGCGGGTATTATCAGGGGTCAAATGTCACCTATAACCTGAAGAAACTGGTCGAACTTGGCTACATGCATCACCAACGCTGCGCCGTCGACAAGCGCTCTGTCCGTGTGCGTCTGACGCCAAAAGGGCAGGAAATCCGAGACAAACTTTCAGATATGTTCTCGCAGCATGCGCAAAAAATGCAGCAGGAAAATATCGTTGATTTCAGCACACTCGATTCCGTTGCGCGCACCCTGAAGAAGATCGAAAGATATTGGGGCGACCAGATCAGGTATATCTACTGACCCTGATACGTTTTGCCTGCGCTGGCCCGCAAAATGGGCCCGAAATAGCGTTGGCTGGCGCGGCCTTGCGGCACTTGCGCCAGATTTGCGAGTCGATGCGCTTCGATTGAACCAACTCCCCGCAGTTCAGGTGTTTCCGGTATCGCGGCCAAGGCAGGCCGTAGCAATTGCCGCGATCCCTTCCTCGCGCCCAGTGAAGCCCAAACGCTCGGATGTGGTCGCCTTGACGCTGACCCGATGAAGGTCGCAGCCCATGATTTCGGCAAGTTCCGCCTGCATGGCCAGAGCATGTGGTCCGATCTTGGGACGCTCGCAGATCAGGGTTACATCGCAATTATTCAGCCGAAAACCCCGCTCCCGCATCAGCTCGGCGGCATGACGCAGGAATATCCGGCTGTCCGCGCCTTTCCATTGGGGGTCGCTGGGGGGGAAATGCCGCCCGATATCGCCTTCGGCCAACGCGCCATAAATCGCATCCGTCAGGGCATGCATACCGACATCGGCATCCGAATGGCCTTGCAGCGCGCGGTCATGGGGCACTTTTATACCGCATAGCCAGCAGCCATCGCCCGGCCCGAAACGATGCACATCATATCCATTGCCAAGCCGAATATCCATGTCACGTTCCTGTCTGTCTGTAATCAGCCGTTCTGCACGGTCGAAATCTGCCTGATAGGTCAGCTTTATATTATCCTCACACCCCGGTGTCATGACGATTTCCATACCCGCAGCGCGCGCAATCTCGACATCATCTGCCGCCTCTCCTTTATGGGCGCGGTGGGCGTGCAGAATAGCGCTGAAATCGAAGCCCTGAGGTGTTTGCGCCCGGAAAAGCCCGGCGCGCGGCACTGCCGCAGCGACATGCCCGTCAGCGCCACGCCAGAGCGCATCGACGACAGGCAGGGCAGGGGCAGCGCCATCGGCGTGGCGCAACGCATCGCGCACATCGTTGATGACGCTTGCGCTGACAAGCGGGCGCGCCCCGTCATGGATAAGGACATGCTGTGGCGCGTCATGTAAAAGTGCCTCTAGCGCGGCCCGAACCGAGGCGACACGCGTATCACCGCCATTTACCAAGGTAACGTCGGGCGCCGCTAGCGGCATTGCCCTGCTTCTGTCATCTGGGTGGATTACAAGAATCATGCGCTCCACGCCAGCCCGTCGGAATGCATCCAACGTATGTGCCAGAACAGCGCGACCCGCCAATATCCGCCATTGCTTGGGAACATCACCGCCTGCGCGTGTCCCGCGCCCTGCCGCGACGATGATTGCTGCAATGCTCTGGTGCATATGTTGCCCCTTCTATAAATGACAGCCAGCTATAGGCCGAAGCAACCCGTGCTGACAATCCGCGCGATTGCCTAAAATAAGTGATTAAATTTTAATCAACTGATGAAATTCTCGTCAGATTGCTGACGATCAGGTTTGCTTCACGGGGCGCACGGCGATAGGACAAATCACACAAGGATGCAAGGCAAGGTAATGCAAGAGGACCGTAAGACTGATCGCGCCCCAGGCTGTGGAGTATTGGCAGACTTGGGTATCGACCCGCCTGTTTTGTTGGCGCCCCTTGCAGGAATAACCGATCTTCCGTTCCGTCGTGTGGTCTCTAGCTTTGGTGCAGGGCTTGTGGTGTCTGAGATGATTGCCAGTCAGGAGATGGTTCAGGCAAAACCTTCCATGCGGGCCAAGGCGCGGGCCGAACTGGGTTTGGGTGAGGTGCGCACCGCCGTTCAGCTTGCGGGCCGCGATACCTATTGGCTGGCAGAGGCCGCGCGCATGGTCGCCGATAACGGGGCCGAAATAATCGATATAAATATGGGATGCCCGGCCAAGAAGGTTGTTGGCGGCATGTCGGGTTCGGCTTTGATGCGCGAACCTGATCTGGCGCTACGCCTGATCGAAGCTGTCGTGAGTGCTGTGGATGTTCCCGTAACGCTTAAAACCCGCTTGGGCTGGGATGATGATACCCTCAATGCGGCAGGGCTTGCGGTGCGTGCAGCGAATGCGGGCGTAAGAATGGTTACAATTCATGGTCGCACGCGTTGTCAGTTTTACAAGGGCAAGGCTGACTGGGTCGCTATCGGCGATGTGGTGCGGGCCTGTCCCGTGCCTGTAATCGCCAATGGCGATGTCACGTCGCGCGCGACGGCACGTGCGGCCTTGGCGCAGTCCGGTGCCGCTGGTGTGATGATCGGGCGCGGTGCGCAGGGGCGGCCCTGGTTGCTGGCACAGGTTGCCGCCGATTTGTTCGGATCTGCGCCGCCCGAGGTTCCCAAGGCGCAAGCATTGGTCGCCTTGGTCAGCGCGCATTATGAAGCTATCCTCTCGTTTTATGGCCGTGAACTTGGCATCAAGACTGCGCGAAAGCATCTGGGCTGGTATAGCGATGCGGCAAATGGGTCCACCGTGCTGCGGCATAAACTTTTGACGGCGACGGATCCGGCAGAGGTGCTTCGCCTGCTGCCTGAAGCATTGGTGCCCTTACAGGATCTGGAGCGCGCAGCATGACGCCGCCGGTCACTGGGACAATCTGGTCGGCCTTGCCCATACCGGCCTTGATGATCGGACAGAAGAACGGCGTTGAGTGTATTGCCGATTGCAACCCGGCCGCAGAGCAGTTCCTCAGCCTGTCCCGCCGGTCGGTGCTGGAACGCCCGTTGGCGCAGATCGTGCAGATAGACGCCCCGATAGAAACGGCATTGCAACGATGCCGCGAGAATCGCGCGCCCGTTTTCATCAATGATGTGCCTGTCATCCAAGGAGAACGTCCAAGCGTGCATTGTGCGATCCAGCTTGCCCTGTTGGGGGACCAGCGTGATCTGGTCCTGATGCTGATGACCCCGCGCGAAATTGCGGGCAAGTTGGGCAAGGCGGATGGCATCCGCCATGCAGCACGCTCCGCAATCGGCATGTCGCAAATGCTGGCGCATGAAATCAAGAATCCTTTGGCGGGAATAACGGGCGCCGCGCAGCTTCTTTCTATGGGCCTAAGCGGCGAGGACCGCGCATTGACCGATCTGATCGTGGCCGAGACGCAGCGCATCGTCAAATTGCTGGATCAGGTCGAACAATTCGGTAACCAGCGCCCCCCCGAATGTCGTGCTGTAAATATACACGATGTTCTGGAAAGGGCGCGCCGTTCCGCCGAGGTGGGGTTTGCCGCACATATGCAGATCCGTGATGCCTACGACCCTTCGCTTCCACCAGTCTGGGCGGATGCAGACCAGCTTTTGCAGGTATTCCTGAATCTGCTGAAGAATGCGGCTCAGGCGCAGTTGATGGGCGGTCGTATTCGCATAAAGACATTTTTCGAGCAATCTTTGCGGTTGCGCGGTGCCAGTGGGCAGGACGTTGCCTTGCCCATTCATGTCGAAATCATTGACGATGGCCCCGGTTTGCCTGCCGAGATTGCAGAAGAAGTATTTGATCCCTTTGTTTCGGGGCGTGAGAACGGCACGGGCCTTGGCCTGGCGCTGGTGTCGAAGATCATCGCAGCGCATGATGGCTGGGTGTCGGTTGATAGCAGGCCAGGGCGGACCGTGTTTCGGATATCACTGCCTCGGGCACCCAAAATGACTGACAGCAAGGAGAGTCGCTGATGGACGGCACAGTTCTGGTGGCAGATGACGATCGCACGATCCGCACCGTGCTGACACAGGCGCTGACGCGCGCGGGTTGCAAGGTGCATGCCACCTCCAGCCTGACCACGCTGATGCGCTGGGTCGAAGAGGGGCGTGGTGATCTGGTCATCACGGATGTCATGATGCCAGATGGCAACGGGATCGAAATGATCCCCAAGATATCTCAGGAACGTCCCGACTTGCCCGTTATCGTGATTTCGGCGCAAAACACGATCATGACCGCCATCCAGGCCAATGAGGTGGATGCCCATGATTATTTGCCAAAACCTTTCGATCTTCCTGATCTGCTGAAGCGGGCAGGGGCGGCCATGAAGAACCGCCGCCGCGTTGCGTCAAATGAGGTGCCCACCCGACCAAGCCCGGCGCCACGCGGCGATATGCTGAGCATGGACTCCATGCCTTTGGTGGGGCGGACCCCTGTCATGCAGGAACTGTACCGACTGATCGCGCGGGTCATCAACTCGGCGATGCCGGTTTTGATACTGGGCGAATCCGGGACGGGTAAATCCCTGATCGCGCGGACCTTGCATGACCTGTCTGATCGGCGCAATCAGCCCTTCGTCGCAGCCACTGCCGAAGACCTGAACACATTCGATGGCGCGCAGGTGCTTATGTCGCGTGTGCGCGGCGGAACTTTGCTGTTTGATGAAATCTTGTCATATGACACTGATGCGCAATTGCGCGCGGCACGTCTGCTGGACGCCTTGCCCGAGGACGGACCGCGCGTCATGGCAACCGCGCAGGGCAATCTGACACGTGCTTTGGCCGAAGGGGGCTTGCGCGAGGATCTGTATTACCGGCTGGGCGGCGTGGTGCTGAATGTCCCCACGCTGCGCGAGCGGATCGACGATCTGGAACCGCTATCTCGTCACTTTCTGTCGCAGGCAGCAGATGAAGGCGCGACCCTGCGCAGCTTGTCGCCAGAGGCGATGGAGGTTGTGCGCCTGTATTCGTGGCCGGGAAATGTGCGACAGTTACAAAACACCCTGCGTCGCCTTGGGCTGACCAGCACGGATCCGATGATCTCTCGGGCCGAGATAGAGGCGGCGTTACATAGTCAGCCCAGTGCTGTAACGGTCGGCGATCGCTTCACCGATGAAACCCTGTCCGAGTCGGTCGCACGGCATTTGCGCCGTTATTTCGACCTGCACGGCCAAGACCTGCCGCCACCGGGATTATATGGGCGCATTCTACGCGAAGTGGAAACACCGCTGATAGAACTGGCTTTGGACGCTACAGGTGGCAATCAGGCCCGTTGCGCCGATCTTCTGGGGATCAATCGCAATACATTGAGAAAAAAGATCACAGAGCTTGATATTGCCGTCTCGCGCAGGCGGAAACTGACATGATCTGCGCAGAGTTTGACAATCTGTGATTTGATGTAGAATTACCACAGGTCATGTGGCAAGCTCGCCGCAACGCATCGTCAAAAAGGGGGGCATCCCTTTTGACGAACAAGATGCAGGCGGAGGGGGTGCGCGTGTTTGAGGAACCAGATCGCCCATGTTGAAGGCGATGATGACCGGAATGGGGGATGGGCGCTTGTCCAACCGCATGGCATTGGTTCTGGTTCTGACAGGGCCTTTGCTTGTATTTCTGACCCTTATGGCCTTGGGCCCGATGGGGCAGGTGTTCGATTCGCGCAGCCTGTTGCTGGTCCTGCTGGCCGATCTTGTCTATGTTCTGATCATCGCCGCCCTCGTTGCGATGCGTGTTGCGCGGCTGGTGGCGGCGCGGCGATCGGATTCGGCAGGGTCGCGCCTGCATTTGCGGCTGTCCACGCTGTTTGCGACAATAGCCTTGGTGCCGACGGTGACTGTAGCCGTGTTTGCTGCGCTGACGCTGAATGTCGGGCTTGAAGGGTGGTTTTCGGACAGGGTCCAGCGCGTGGTCGGCAATTCCCTTGCTGCCGCAGAGGCGTATCAGTTCGAGCAAGAACGCGATTTGCGCACGGATACGAGCGAATTGGCCGCTTATCTTGAAACGTTGCGGCGCGTATTCCCACTGTTGGAAGATGGTGAGTTGCGCAGCATGTTGTCCGAGGCGCAGGCGCAAATCCAGCGCGGCTTGCGCGTCGCGTTCATCGTCGATGGCGAAGGCGAGATCCGCGCGCGGGGCGAACGGTCCTTCAGGTTCAATTTCACGCCGCTTACGCCCGAACAGCTTGCGCAGGCCCAAGACGAGATTGTTATCATCCGCGATTGGCCAAACAATGAATTCCGTGCCGTCGTGGCCTTGGACAACTACTTTGACCGATATCTCTATGTTGCCAGAGAAGTGGATGGCAACATCCTGAGTCTGCTGGATGAAACACGCGAAACAGTTGTTTTCTACCAACAGCTTGAACGTGAACGTGGGCGATTGCTGTTTCAGTTCGGCGCGCTTTATCTGGGGTTCGCGCTTATCCTGATTCTGGGGTCTATCTGGCTGGGGCTGAATTTTGCTGAAAGGCTGGCGCGCCCTGTCGGGCGCCTAGCCGAAGCGGCCGGGCAGGTTGGCGGTGGCGACCTTGACGTGCAGGTGAGAGTCGCGCGCGATGATGACGAAATTGCGCTGCTGGGGCGGGTGTTTAACCAGATGACGCGCCAACTCAAGGGGCAGCGCGAAACCCTGCTTGAAAACAACCGCCAGATCGAAGCGCGCCGGCGTTTGTTCGATTCTGTGCTGGGGTCGGTAACTGCGGGCGTGATCGGGCTGGATGCCGAGGGCAAGGTTGAATTCATTAATCGCGCGGCTGTCGCCATGTTGGAGCTGGACGAGTCCGCCAGCCCAGCCGAGCCGCTTGATCAGGTCGTGCCGGAATTTGCGCCGTTGCTGGACCGGCTGCGCAGCACTTCGGCCAATCTTGGCCGGGTTCAGGAAGAACTCAGGCTTTCGCGGTCTGGTCGGCTGGAAACTTTGCTGGTGCGCATGGCCGAACGCCGCCGCAGCGATGGGCAACTGGAGGGCTATGTTGTTGCCTTTGACGATGTGAGCGAACTTGTATCCGCGCAGCGCATGGCTGCATGGGGGGATGTGGCGCGCCGGATCGCGCATGAAATCAAAAATCCCCTCACTCCGATTCAGCTTTCGTCCGAGCGGATAGAACGAAAATTCTCGCGCAAGCTGGAAGCAGCAGATGCAGAGCACCTGTCGCAGCTTACATCCGTTATTGTTCGCCAAACTAATGACTTGCGCCGCATAGTTGATGAATTTTCGCGCTTTGCGCGTATGCCGGAGCCAGATCGCCGCCCGCATGATTTGACGGCAATTTTGCGCGATTGCACCTTGTTGCAGGAAAGCGGCCAACCTGATGTGAGGTTTCAAACAATGCTTCCTGATGACCCTGTCGTCGTCGAAGTTGACGAGACGATGATGGCGCAAGCCTTTACAAACTTGATTAAGAATGCCGGAGAAGCAATTGAATCTAGGTTGGAAAACGAAGCATCATCGGCGTTTGTTCCAGAAATCCGTGTGTGTTTCGAGGCACAGGATGCTGAATTGCGTATCACGATTTCCGACAACGGGATTGGCCTTCCAGAGGATCGCGCGCGCCTGTTTGAACCCTATGTAACGACGCGCGCAGCCGGGACCGGGCTTGGTCTGTCGATTGTACGAAAAATCATGGAAGAACACGGGGGTACATTGCGGCTTGAAGATGCGGATATCTTTGAGGGTGACACTCATCCCGGAGCAAAGGCCGTCATCCGATTGCCGCGCTTGTCCCCCCAACAAATGACCGAGGAAGACATGACAAAAATGGCGAGTAGTGACGCATGAGTGATATTCTGATTGTCGATGATGAACGCGACATCCGCGAGTTGATCTCGGATATTCTTGAGGATGAAGGATTTTCGACCCGTCGCGCGGCAAATTCTGACGAGGCGATGGCCGAGGTCAATGCAAACCCGCCTGCCTTGATGGTGCTGGATATCTGGCTGAAAGACAGCAAGATGGATGGCATCGACATCCTGATGACGGTCAAACGCTCTAACCCGGATATTCCGATTGTCATCATATCGGGGCATGGAAATGTCGAGATCGCGGTCGCTGCGATCAAGCAAGGCGCTTATGATTTCATCGAAAAGCCCTTCAATATCGACAAACTGATGGTGGTGGTCAGCCGCGCAATGGAAGCGTCGCGTCTGCGGCGGGAAAACATGGCGCTGCGCAGGCGGGACAACAGCAGTGCGCAGATGCTGGGCGAAAGCCATGCCTACCGACACATGTGCGCGCAGCTTGAAAAGGTGACGGGTTCCAATGCACGGGTCATGTTCACTGGTCCGGCAGGCAGCGGCAAGGAAGCGGCGGCGCGCTTTGTGCATGAACATTCCGACCGCGCCTCCAGTCCGTTTGTCTGCGTTTCTGCCGCCACGATCGAGCCAGAGCGCATGGAAGAGGTGTTGTTCGGGCGCGAAAGCCCCGAACGCGGGGTAGAACCGGGATTGCTGGAACAGGCGCATGGCGGTGTGGTCTATCTGGATGAAGTTGCAGACATGCCAATGGGCACCCAGTCCAAGATCTTGCGGGTCCTGGTTGAACAGCAGTTCACGAGGGTGGGCGGGGCCGACAAGGTGCGCGTGGATTTGCGCGTCATGAGTGCGACCAGTCAGGATTTATCCATCCGGGTCCGCGAAGGGATGTTTCGTCAGGAATTGTTCGACCGATTGAGCGTTGTGCCCATAGCGGTGCCCGGTCTTGAAGAACGGCGCGAGGATATCCCGCTTCTGGCAGAGTATTTCATCGAAGATCTGCATCGGGGACAGGGGCTTGCGAAGCGCACATTGTCTGATGCTGCATGTGCGCATCTTCAGGCAATGCGCTGGCCGGGAAATATCCGCCAGTTGCGCAATGTAATCGAGCGCGCGATGATTCTGGGCGATGCAGGCCGGCCGATCGACATTCGCGACCTGCAATCTGAGGCCCCGTCCGAAGGTGATGAGAGCGATCCCAAACTGGTCCTTTCGGGAAGCCTGACCACATTGCCACTGCGAGAGGCGCGCGAATTGTTCGAGCGGGAATATCTTCTGTCACAGATCAAGCGCTTTGGCGGAAATATCAGCCGCACCGCGTCTTTTGTTGGCATGGAGCGTTCGGCGCTGCATCGCAAGTTGAAGTCGCTTGGCGTCAACACGGCCAAACTGTCCGAAATGAAGGGGTAACAAGGCGGGAGGTATCGCAAAGGCTTGAACAAGACACACCTTGCTGACACATGACGCGTCAGGTTGCCGCCAGATAAGGAAAGATTTTCGCCATGAAGGTTATTGTCTGCGGGGCGGGACAGGTCGGTTTGCAAATCGCGCGCCACCTCTCAAGCGAGAGAAATGATGTCACGCTTGTTGATAACAAGCCTGAACTGGTGCGCCGGGCCACTGACACGCTTGATGTCCAAGGCATTGTAGGTTTTGCAAGCCACCCCAATATTCTGGAGCAGGCTGGCGCGCGTGATGCAGATATGGTCATTGCAGCGACCTATTCTGACGAGGTGAACATGGTCACCTGTCAGGTTGCGCATTCTGTCTTCGGGGTAACCCGCAAGATCGCGCGGTTGCGAGAGCAAACCTATCTTGACCCGCGCTATTCGGACCTGTTCCGGCGCGAACATATGCCGATTGATGTAATCATCAGCCCCGAACGCGAAGTGTCGCAAGCGGCATTGAAGCGGGTTGCCTACCCGGAGGCGTTTGACGTGCAGGAATATTTTCAGGGCAAGGCGCTGTTGATCGGCTTGTCTCTGGATGAGGAATGCGCGGTTCTCAACACCTCGCTGCGTCAATTGTCCGATCTGTTCCCCACATTGCGGATTATGGTGGCGGGTGTGCGGCGTGGCAAACGGCTGTTTGCCCCCGAACCAGAAGACCAGCTTTATGCTGGCGATCAGATATATGTGCTGGTTGATACCCGCGATGTGCGGCGTGCTTTCGAGGTATTCGGCAAATCGCCCTCCCGACAGGAACGGGTGCTGGTGATCGGGGGCGGCAACGTGGGGCTTTCTGTTGCGCGCGCCTTGGAGAACCAGCCTGTGCGTGTCCGTGTCAAAGTCATCGAGCGTGACCGCGCCCGTGCCGAGGCCGCCGCCGACGGTTTGGAGCGCTCTATCGTGCTGCATGGTGATGGCATGGATTCAAATCTGCTGGATGAAGCAGGTATCGGCAAGATCGACTCGGTTCTGCTGTTAACCGATGATGACCGCACCAACCTTCTGGCCGCCGTGCGCGCAAAATCCCTTGGGGCGACACAGGCCATTTCGCTTATCAACGACCCCGGTATGGTCCCGCTGGCCGATGCGATGGGGATTGATGCGCATATCAACCCGCGTGCACTTACAGTATCGTCCATTCTGCGCCATGTGCGGCATGGGCGTGTGCGTTCGGTCTATTTGTTGGGCGACCGAGAGGCAGAGGTGATCGAGGCGCAGGTACTCAGCACGTCGCAACTGTCGAATGCACGGGTGCGCGACATTTCGTTTCCAGAAGGGGCCTTGCTGATCGGGGTATCACGCAAAGGGGAGTTCTTGCGCCCGACCGGGGATATGGTCCTGCGCGAAGGGGACCTTGTGGTCATCTTCTCGCTGACAGGAGATGTGCCAAAAGTCGATGAATTGTTGCAAGTGGCGGTTGAATTTTTCTAGGTGTCGCACCTGACCGCAAGAAAGAGGCCGTGATGCCGCGCAGATCGCATGGAGTCGTGATCGTGGTTGCCCTCATGGGGGTAACTGCACTTGCTATGCTGTTGCCGGCAGCTGTCGGCTTTACCTTGCGCGAGCATCAGCTTGCACGGGCCTTTCTTTATTCTTCGCTCTTGTTGGGTGCTTTGACAGTGTTTGTCCATCTGGCCAATCGCTCTGGCTCTGTCGTGAAGATTACAACTGCGCATCCATTTTTTTACCTGTCTTTCGCCTATGTGTTCCTGCCGGTCCTGATGGCCGTTCCACTGACCGAGGCAGTGCCGGGTATCCGCTTTATTGATGCCTGGTTCGAGATGTTGTCCGCGTTTACCACCACGGGCGCCAGCGTCCTTGAAGGCGAAGTTACGCGCAGTCTGCATCTGTGGCGAGCGACTGTTGCTTGGGGTGGCGGACTGTTTCTTATGGCGGTTGCCGTTGCGCTGCTTGCGCCGCTGAATGTTGGCGGATTCGAGTTGTTTCGCAGCCAGTCCGGGACCATCGGCGTCACTCCGGGCTGGGTCGAAATGCATCAACCCACAAGGATAGATGAAAGCTATGATGACAAGGTCTTGTCGCGTCTGGCCGATCAGCTTCGGGTCATCGCACCTGTCTATGTGGGATTGACCCTGCTTTTGTGGGTCGCGCTGTCAATTGCGGGCAATCCGCCGCTTGTGGCGCTGATGCTGGCCATGTCCACCCTGTCAACATCCGGGATTGCGCCGGAAGGCGCATTGAGCGGTCTTGCCTCGGAGATGTTGATTGCCTGCATCCTGATATTCGCGCTGAGTCGTCGTCTTTGGCCGGGCGCGCAGAGCATGCAGCAAATGCAAGGTCCGCGCTGGCGTGATCCTGAATTACTTTTGGCGGCGGTCATTCTTGCGGCAATTCTCGTCGCATTGGTCCTGCGTGCATCGCTCATGTCGTCGCCAATGGGGCTGGGCGCGCATCTTGCTACGATCTGGGGCCATGTTTTTACCAGCCTGTCGTTTCTTAGCACGACAGGCTTCATCAGCGAGGTGGGAGGCGGCATTCCCGGTATTTTCGCTGGTGCGGCTGGAATTGTGCTGTTGGGCCTGGCCCTGCTGGGCGGCGGCGTGGCGACGACAGCGGGCGGACTGAAATTGATGCGTGTCTTTGCCCTTGCGTGGCAGGCGCGGCGCGAAGTGTCGAAGCTGGTCTATCCAGACAGTGTCGGCGGTGATGGGGCACGCCTGCGCGGTTTGCGTCGTGACGGTGCGTTTTCTGCATGGCTGTTTCTTATGATCTTCATTTTTACGCTGACAGCGCTGACGGCACTTCTGACCCTGACAGGGATGCGGATGGAAGATTCCACAATCTTTGCGGTTGCGGCGCTGACCACGACTGGCCCTCTCGTCCAGATTGCAGGGCCAGAGGTTCTGCACTGGTCGGAGCTTGGGGATATAGGTAAAATGATTCTTGCACTCGGAATGCTGCTTGGACGGCTTGAATTGCTGCTTCTGCTTTCGGTTTTCTGGCGGCGCTAAGGCCGTGTCATCCGGAGTGTGAGAAATAAAATTTCGTCTGTACCGCAATTTATCAGGTTTCAGGGCTGGAAGTTTTCCGAATCGCAGCCCATAATCAAAATATAG
>SLAT01000245.1 GCA_007126715.1 Roseinatronobacter sp. | reverse complement strand
TGGGTTCTGTCGCAAAATTTTGAGCGTGTTGAGAGTGGGCTTGCGCTGGACATAATTATGCTGCGAGCTGTGCAAACTGCTGGAATGCGTTCAGGTTGTCGGCATCGAACTGCCCCTTGCGGATCATGTGCGCGACCTCAATCCCGTCAAGGGTTGCGGATGCGGAATGGAAGGCTTTGAAGCCGAGCATCCGCCCCGTGATGCGCTTGATGAAGCGGTGATCCTGTTCGAGGATATTGTTCAGATATTTGACCTGCAAGATGTTGATGGTCTGCCCTGTTCCGGTGAATTTCAGGATCACATTCACGGCCTCCAGCCCCGCCAGGTTCGCGCCGCTTTTGTCAATCACGATGCGATCCGGGACACCATTGTTGCCAATCGCGCGACGGAAGAAGCGCCGCGCCGCCGGCTTGTCGCGCCGCTCTGAAAGCATGAAATCAAGGGTTTGGCCGTTCCGGTCCACCGCGCGGTAGTGATACATCCACTTGCCCTTGACCTTGATATACGTCTCGTCCATGCGCCACGATTCCGCTGTCGGCCGTTTCTTCCTTTGGGCCTGGGCCGAAATCGCGGGGGAGTATTTGACCACCCAGCGGTTCAGCGTTGCGTGGTCCACATCGACGCCACGCTCCTGCATGATTTCCTCCAGGTCACGATAGGAAACCGGGTAACGCAGGTAGAAAAACACCGCAAACAGGATCACCGATTTCGGAAAATGCCCCCCTTTGAAATCTACCACCGTCATCACCCAATCACTCCCAAACGCAAGTCCCAAACCACGATACCGATGAAGCCTATCCACCAGCAAGTCGAAAATCTTTGCGACAGAACCCTGTGGTGTGCCCTTCCTTTTACAAGCTGTGAGCGCGGTGAACGCGATGCTTTTGATAGCGCAATCGCGGCGTTGCGCGCAGATTTCACCGCCATGGCGGCGATGACTGTCAATGACGCGCATGTCCGGCGGCTCTATCAGCAAGAAGTGACACGACTTGCACGCGCATTGGAACAAGAGGCCATTGCTGGTCGGATAAGCTGGCACACAGCTGCGCAGCGGGCGCAAACCCTGCGCAATGATGTCATGTCCTTGATGCGCGGGCGCACATCGCCCGTCGGGCGGGCGCTGGCCGAGTATATGAAGCGCGATGGCCTGACCCGCGAGACCTTGCTGGCGCGGTATAGTGAACGCCTGTTTGGCCGTGGGGTGCCCTTTACCAGCCTTGATGCCTCACAGCAGGCACGTGTCCATGCCGAGATTGTTGCGGCGGCGGGGCGCGCCAATCCGCAGGTGAATGCCATGCTCGCGCGCTGGTCACAGATCGGGCGTGGTGTTATTGTCGTGTCGCTGGCAGTCTCGGTTTATGCTGTTGTTGTGGACGAAGATCCCGGCAGGGCTGCGCTGCGCGAAGGGGTCGTTCTGGGCGCGGGCATTGGCGGCGGGGTGGCCGGGGGCGCGGCAGCAGGGCTGCTATGCGGTCCGGGCGCGCCGCTTTGCGTAACTGTCGGGGCATTTGTGGGCGGTGCCCTTGCAGCCTTTGGCGTGGGGGCCATGTTTTGATGCGGGATGTGACAGCGGATTTCTGGCTGGAACGGCCGGCTGGGGATAAATGCGCGCCCGCGACATTGCGCAGCACAATGGGCAACATCGATCTGCCCATCGCAGGACGTTATATTGAGCAGGTCTGGGAATTGGGCATGGCGCAGGACTACCTTGCCTTCGTCACGCATGGTATTTTGCACGAAGAACAACTGAGCCTGCTGTTGATCGGGGCAAACAGGCTGCAAGAACAGATCGACATTTCACAGCCCCTAGCGGGGACAGCGCCGAAAGTTGCGGCCTCTGTGATGCAGGATCATACGTTGGAATTCCATTTTCCGGCGGACCGTAAATGGCGGCTGAAGGTGCGGGCGCAACCTGCGTGGCGCTGGCCTGTTTACAGCCCTTTCATGACCCGTCAGCCCAGATGGCGTGGACGGCTCGCTTTGACATCACAAAGGACATCTCATGGAAATTCTTGAGCAGCTTTCGAGTTTCGCGCAGCGGGTTCTGTCTCAGGATCAGGACCTGGCCTTCGGCTTTGACGCGGCGGCGGGGTCTTTTGTTGTTGTGGGCTTCAGCGCGCAGGAGGCGGTGAATGCGCCTTTCGAGATCGTGGTCGATCTGGCCTCGATGGCGGATGATATCGACCTGAGCGCGCTGCTGGATGCACCGGCCACTCTGGGGATCTACAGCAAGTATCAGGCCCCGCGCTATCTGCATGGCATTGTCACGGACGCGATCCGCGGCGATAGCGGGCTCAGGCGCACCTTCTATACGCTGGTGTTGCGCCCCAGCCTGTCGCGGCTGGATCACAGCTCGGACTGGCGCATCTGGCAGGATATGACTGTGCCCGAAGTGGCAGCGCAGGTGCTTGAGGAGAAGGGCGTCACCGATGTGGAATGGCGGCTTGATGAGAGCTATCAGCCGCGCGAATATCTGACCCAGGCAGGCGAGACGCATCGCGCTTTCCTTGAGCGCATTCTGGCCGAGGAAGGGATTTTCTACGCCTTTGCGCATAGTGCATCCGGCCATAAGCTGATCGTGACCGATGCGCCGCTGGCCATGCCGATGATCGCTGATCCGGTGCTGGCCTATAATGCCAATCCCGGTGGTCAATCGCGTTCGGTCTGGGTCAGCCAGTTCAGCCAGACCGAACGGCTGCGCGCCTCGCATTACGCGATGGAGGATTACACGTTCCACAACCCGCCCGCCGGGATGGGCACGCTGGCCGTGGGCGAGCGGCTGGACGGGCTGAAAGGGCGCTATGAGCATTTCGCCTATCCGGGCCGCTACAAGGACCCGGCCAGCGTGGGCAACCGCTTCACCCGTCACCGGATCGAGGCTGAGCGTGTCGATGCCACCACAGGTGCAGGGGCGACGAATTGCCTGCATCTGACAGCGGGGTTTCAGATGACGCTGGCGGGCCATACGGATGCGCGCGCCAATATCCGCCACCGGCTGCTGGCCGTGTCGCATTCGGGCCAGCAACCCGCCGCGCTGGAAGAAGATGCAGGCGATGCGCCCACGACCTATTCGGCCAGCTTCATCACCCAACCCGGCCATCTGCCTTACCGCCCCGCCGTGCCGCGCAAACCGGTGGTGGACGGGCCGCAGGTCGCCATGGTCACGGGCCCCGAGGGCGAAGAGATTTACTGTGACGAACATGCGCGCGTGAAGGTTCAGTTCGAATGGAACCGCCACACGCCAGCTGACGAGCATTCCAGCTGCTGGGTCCGCGTGAGCCAGAACTGGGGCGGCGGCAGCTGGGGCCATATGGCGATCCCGCGCATCGGGCAGGAAGTGATCGTCGATTTTCTCGACGGCGACGCAGATCAGCCCATCATCACCGGCCGCACCTATAACGCGCGCAACCGCCCGCCCTACAAACTCCCCGAACACAAGACCCGCATGACCATCAAGTCCGACACCCACAAAGGCAAGGGCTTCAACGAGCTGCGCTTCGAGGATGAGGCGGGGAAAGAAGAGGTGTTCCTGCATGCGCAGAAGGATCATAACACGATCATCCTGAATGATGAGAGCCACTCCATCGGGCGTGACCGGTCAAAATCCGTCGGCAATGATCAGTCAGAGGCCATAGGCAATGACAAGACCATCTCTGTTGGACATGATCATACCGAGACCATCGGCAATGATGCGCGTCACAGCATCGGCAACGATGTGACCTATAGTGTCGGCCAGAACCAGATCGAGGATTATGGCAAGGACCACATTCACAATGTGGGCAATATCTACAAACAGGACATCTTTGCTGATCACCTGTATCAGGCGGGGCGTCACTTTGATGGTCAGGTGAATGGCGATTACAAGCTTGAAGTTGGCGCATCGATCACGACCAATACCGGCCAGCACAAGCTGATGGCTTATGAGAAGTTTGAGATTTCCGGACCGGGCGGCAAGATCACGATTGATGCCTCCGGCATTACGCTGGAAGCGGCGCAGATCAACCTCAAGGGAGCGGTCAGCATGGGCGGGTCAGGCTCGGCGCAGGTGCCGACCTTGTCGCTTGCGGCCAATGACGCGCTGCCATTGGCTGAAGAATGCCCCAAGGACAAAGGGTAAGGCATGCGCCCGATAGCACGTATTGGTGATACGCATGACTGCCCGTTGCATGGCAAGAATGCGATTGTTTCAGGTGGGACCGGCATGGTTGACAGTCGTCCTGTAGCGCGTCTGGGCGACGCCTGTGCCTGCGGCGGTGTGATCACCGAAGGATCCAGCCAATCGACGGATGGCGGCCAGCCAATTGCCTATCAGGGCTGTAAGACCAGCTGCGGGGGTGTCATCACATCGGGCTCGCCCAGTGGCAAGGTGGCACCATGACCCCGTTTCTCGGCCATTGCCATGTGTCAGGTGAGACAAGCCAGATGCAGCTTGTCGCGGCGGCTTTTTGCGCGGATCGTCCTGAGTTCGAGGCGCTGGTGGGTGCGGCGCTT
>SLAT01000024.1 GCA_007126715.1 Roseinatronobacter sp. | reverse complement strand
TCCGGCTCGGCCGGCGGTGGGGGGCGCACGGGTCTGGACGGGGTCATGATGCGCGAGACATGGCAGGGCATGGCCCGCGAAGCGCTGCGCATCGCACTGGTCAACCTTGAGGCAGAGCCCGCGCCCGCTGGTGTGATGGACGTTGTGCTTGGCCCCGGCTGGCCCGGCATCTTGTTGCACGAAGCCGTAGGCCACGGGCTGGAAGGTGATTTCAACCGCAAGGGCAGTTCCGCTTTTGCCGGGCTTCTGGGCAAGCAGGTGGCCTCCAAGGGGGTGACAGTGCTGGATGACGGCACGATCCCGGACCGGCGCGGTTCTATCAGTATTGACGATGAAGGCACGCCATCTGCGCGCAATGTGCTGATCGATGACGGGGTGCTGGTCGGCTATATGCAGGACCGCCAGAATGCGCGCCTGATGGGTGTGGCCCCGACCGGCAACGGGCGGCGCGAATCATATGCACATGCACCGATGCCACGGATGACCAACACTTATATGCTGGGTGGTGACAGCGCGCCCGAAGATATCGTGGCCGGGCTGAAAGACGGGATACACGCGGTGGGCTTTGGCGGTGGTCAGGTCGATATCACCAATGGCAAATTCGTGTTCTCCTGCACCGAAGCTTACCGCGTCAAGAATGGCAAAGTGGTCGCCCCGGTCAAAGGTGCAACCCTGATCGGCGACGGGGCAACCGCGTTGACGAAGATTCGCGCGCTTGGCAATGATATGGCGCTTGATCCGGGCATGGGCACTTGCGGCAAGGCAGGGCAATGGGTGCCAGTGGGCGTCGGTCAGCCCACGCTGATGATCGGCGGCTTGACCGTCGGCGGAAGCGCCGCCTGAAGGGTAAGCAGAAAAACTTATGCAGACGCCCTTTCGTTTACCTCGTCTTAACCAACTTGGGGCAAATTAATCAAAGAATGAGGCGAGGTTGATGGAATGGCGAAAGATTTGTTTTCTTCTCACCCACCCTTCACCCCACCCACGACAGAGGAAGACAGGCTTTCCTGGCTTCGCCTCATTCGCTCTCCCCGCGTGGGGCCAACGACCTTTCATCGGCTGATGGCCGAACACAAAAATGCAGATGCCGCACTGGAAGCGCTGCCTGACATCGCCAAATCCGCGGGCGCCGACCGCTACGCCCCCTGCCCGCGAGAGGTGGCAGAAGCAGAGATAGATATCGCCCGCGCCAAGGGCGCGCGTATGCTATGTTTGGGGACAGGCGCTTATCCGAACACCCTTGCCAGTATCAACGATGCGCCACCAGTGTTATGGTGCATGGGCCATCGCGCGCCAATCCTGCGCCCGATGGTCGCCCTTGTGGGCGCGCGCAACGCCTCCAGCCTTGGCACGCGTATGGCGCGCGCGCTGGCCGAAGGGCTGGGGCATGAAGGCTACACAATCGTCTCTGGTCTTGCGCGCGGGATCGATGCCGCAGCACATCACGCCAGCCTGAAAACCGGGACGATTGCCGTGATGGGCGGCGGGGTCGATGTGATCTACCCGACCGAAAATGCTGTTCTTGCTGCTGCAATCGCCGATCAGGGCTTGCGGCTGTCCGAACAGCCCATGAGCCTGCATCCACAGGCTCGCCATTTCCCACCGCGCAATCGAATCATCTCCGGTCTGGCACTGGCGGTCGTGGTGGTTGAAGCCGCCGAGAAATCCGGCACTCTCATCACCGTGCGTGACGCCCTTGATCAAGGGCGCGAGGTAATGGCCGTTCCCGGACACCCGGTCGATGGGCGCGCAGGCGGCTGCAATCGGCTGATCCGCGAAGGGGCGACCCTTGTGCGCAATGTCGAGGATGTCCTCGAAGTCTTGCGCAGGTTGCAGGCGGACATGACCCAAGAGCCCAAACAAAGCAGCTTGCCGCAAGCCCCGCAGCTTGCCCCGGACGCCCACAGCCTGCACCAGCGCATTCTGGACCTGCTCGGCCCCAATCCGGTCGCCGAAGACCTGCTGATCCGCGATCTGGAACTTTCCGCTGCAGCAATCTCGCCCGCGCTGGTTCTTTTGGAAATGCAGGGCAGTGTGCGCCGCCATCCCGGCGGGCTGGTCAGCCGCGCTTAACCCGAAGCCCCGCCTTTGCAGCACGTGTCGGGGCGATGCCACATACCGTCCGGGCACGCTGTGGACCGCTTGTGGTTCCTCCCCGATAAGCAGGGGCGATGACGCGGCGCATTGACATTGCCCCCCAGCCTCACACATGTAAGGCCAGTTGAACGGGCTCTAGGCGCTCGAATTTACCAGAGGAATTTCATGGCAGTTGTCGTCGTCGAGTCGCCCGCCAAGGCCAAAACCATCAATAAATACCTTGGCAATGGCTACACTGTTCTGGCCTCTTACGGCCATGTGCGCGACCTGCCGCCCAAGGATGGCTCGGTCGATACAGAGCACGAATTCGAAATGTCATGGGAGGTCGCGAGCGACTCGCGCAAGCATCTCAAGGCGATTTCTGACGCGCTGAAAGACGATAACGAGTTGATTCTCGCAACCGACCCTGACCGCGAGGGCGAAGCGATCTCGTGGCACCTGACCGAGGCACTTGCCAAGTCACGTGCGCTGAAAAAGGACACGCCCGTGAAGCGGGTGGTGTTCAACGCAATCACGAAATCCGCTGTCACGGAAGCGATGAAAAACCCGCGCGATGTGGATATGCCGCTGGTCCACGCCTATCTGGCACGCCGCGCGCTTGACTATCTTGTGGGGTTCAACCTTAGCCCCGTCTTGTGGCGCAAACTGCCCGGAGCAAAATCAGCCGGGCGGGTGCAATCGGTCTGCCTGCGCCTGATTGTCGAGCGCGAGATGGAGATAGAGGCATTCCGCGCGCAAGAATACTGGAGCGTCAGCGCCGCCCTTGCCACCCCGCGCGGGCAGGACTTCAGCGCAAAACTCGTCAGCCTTGCGGGCAAGAAGCTGGACAGGTTTGATATCGCAACAGGAGAGGCGGCGGAACTGGCCGTGCAAGCAGTGCGGTCGCGCGATCTGACCGTCACTTCGGTCGAGGCAAAGCCCGCCAGCCGCAACCCCTCTGCCCCGTTCATGACCTCGACCTTGCAGCAAGAAGCCAGCCGCAAATTCGGGATGGGTGCGAAACATTGCATGTCTACCGCCCAGCGCCTCTATGAAGCGGGCTATATTACTTATATGCGAACAGACGGGATCGACATGGCACCCGAGGCCGTGATGGCCGCGCGCGATGTGATCAAGGACCGCTACGGTGCCGATTACGTGCCCAAATCCCCGCGCATGTACAAGAACAAGGCCAAGAACGCACAGGAAGCGCATGAATGCATCCGCCCCACGGATATGGCCGTCAGCCCTGACAAACTGAAAATCACCGATAGCGATCAGCGCAAACTATATGACCTGATCTGGAAACGCACCATCGCAGGCCAGATGGAGGCCGCGCGGCTGGAACGCACGACCGTCGAGATTGGCAGCAAGGACGCGCAGGTTGGCCTGCGTGCCACAGGGCAGGTGGTGCTGTTTGACGGGTTTTTGAAAGTCTATGAGGAAGGGCGCGATGATGTCATTGATGATGATGACAAGCGCCTGCCGCAAATGGCGCAAGGCGATACGCTGACCAAACACAGCGTCACGCCAGAGCAGCACTTCACCCAGCCCCCGCCCCGCTATACCGAAGCCACGCTGGTCAAGCGCATGGAAGAACTGGGCATCGGCCGCCCGTCGACCTATGCCAGCATTGTCACCACGATTCAGGATCGCGGCTATGTCACCAAGGACAAGAATCGCCTGATCGCACAGGATAAGGGGCGGCTGGTCACGATCTTTCTGGTCAATTATTTCCGCCGCTATCTGGAATATGATTTCACCGCCGATCTTGAGGCGCAACTCGATGACGTTTCGGCAGGCGACCGCGACTATAAGGATGTGCTGGCCCGCTTCTGGCGCGACTTCTCGGCTGCAATTGCCGAAACATCCGAATTGCGGATCACCGAAGTGCTTGAAAAGATCGACGAGGTTCTGGCCCCGCATCTCTACCCCCCGCGCGAAGATGGCACTGACCCGCGCGTGTGCCCCAAATGCGGCGAAGGACGCCTGAACCTGAAAACCGCGCGGTCTGGCGGGGCGTTCATCGGCTGCAACAATTACCCAGAATGCCGCTATACCCGCCCGCTTGCCGGCGAAGACGGCAATGCGGAACTGTCCGGCGATGGCAAGCTGCTGGGCCATGACAATGGCGATCCGATCAGCCTGCGCACAGGCCGGTTTGGCCCCTATGTACAGCGCGGCGAAGCGACGACAGATGTGCCAAAACCCCCGCGCGCATCCCTGCCCAAGGGCTGGGAAGTTGACAGTATTGATCTGGAACGCGCGTTGATGCTGCTGTCCCTGCCCCGCCCCGTTGGCCCACACCCCGATGATGGCGAGTTGATCGAGGCAGGCATTGGCCGCTATGGCCCCTTCGTGAAGCATGGCAAGAAATATGCCAATCTGCCCGAGGTGGACGAAGTTTTCACCATCGGCATGAACCGCGCCGT
>SLAT01000339.1 GCA_007126715.1 Roseinatronobacter sp. | reverse complement strand
TCGGTCGCATTGCCCGTGGCGTGGATGCTTTGAACCTTGGAAAGGAAATCTGAAATAACTGACACAGTGGCCCCTGTTGTTGTTACTGCCCGAGCAGCCGTTTGAAAAAGCCCTTGGGGCGTTTGTCTTCTAGCAGGGCTTGCTGCCGTTCTGCCATTTTCCGCCAATGCTCTGCATTCGTTTCAGACTTCTCAAGCATCTCCCGAAGTAACTCAACTTCGCGCTCTAAGCCTTTGGCGTTCGGGTAGTTTTCCTGTGTGTTCGGTTTCGGTTCTGGTGTTCGGTCGAGTTCCGGTTCTGTGTGTTCGGTCAACTTGAATGGAAAAACACGGTGCAGTTCTGATGTATCTATTTCATAGCGGCCTCTTTCATCTTTCGGCGCGCTTAGTCGTCCATTTTTTATGGCATCTAGGATGGTTGATTTCGCGCGACCACACGTCTTTGCAGCTTGGTTTAGTGACATCTTCATGGCCGAACGCCTGAGTGTTCGGGCTGGTCATTGTCGTGGTCGATATCGGTTTTATTGTTCGGTCGAAGCCCGGTTCTGCGTGTTCGGTCCATTTAGGCACTCCCTTTCGCTTTGGCCTTGCTTCGCTTCTGGATTTCCTGAGCAGTAAGCTCCGTTACGGTGACGAACGCCCCCAAAAGCTCATAGGTGCCATCGTCATTATAGGATCGGTTTCCGAGGACTTCCTTTATGAACCATTTGCCGTCTGGTCCCTGAACAATTTCCTCGAAAGGGCCTAACTCGATCTCGGGCATCTCGGGCAATTCAGTTTCCATGCCATCCAAAAATGGCTGGCTTGGGGGGGGGAGACCGTCTCCTGTTGGAAGTTGACGTTCCCCTACACGCGGCAGCTTGCGAAGTGGTTCTTCGCGGCCTAGCCGGTCTTTGTCAGATTGTTCGTCATCTGTTGCTATCACAGCGGCTGAGAAGAGGCTGAATCGGATACCGTCCCGTGGTCCGGTCCAAGCCACACGATCATTTACGACATATGCGTTCGTTGTCCCGGACCCGCCAACCTGAACCGTTTCAAGCCACCTATCATCCCTGAGCAAGTTAACTGCTCTGATGACGGTAGGGCGAGACGTGTTCATCAATTTCATAATGGTTGGGATGGACATCACGACTGCGTTGTTGTCACCAATCCGTGCTGTGATCAGGTGCATTAGTTCCGCAGCTTTTGGCGACTTTCGAATGAGCCTTGCCCACGCCTCATGTGCTTCCCGCTCGGTCTGGACCCAAGTGCCCTTGGGTGGCTTTTCCGTAAGCTTCGTCATGATACTACCTAGTCTCAAATTCTTTCAAATTTATAACGCCAACGATTTTTTTATACAAGCGAACGTTCATATTTTGTAAAAATATGACACTGGGTGGTATCATAGCTGGTGACACTGGGTAGTATCATAGCTGGTGATACTACCCCCCCCCATAACCCATTGAAATCATTGGATTAATATTTTGCCCTTTCTAATGATCTATAGGAGGGCAAAAAATCCACGCCCGTTCGATCGGTAGCGCTCGCCAGATAGCTGGCGAACGATCGGGCGGGGGTGGAGTTTTTGATCGACGCAGGCGACGAAGGAGCCTGCACATAGGACAGTGCACCAATCGCACCGTAGCTGGTGCAGAGATTGTTTCACAGAAGCGCGACGCTGACCGGATGGGGTGGGTCAGGCAGGGAGGGGAAGGGTTATCCACAGATCAAACCATTAGGCCCCATCGAATGGTGTGGTTGACGTGGCAGCGCTCGTAATCACCTGCGTGAAGTAAGTGGGGGCGATACTTCTGGGTTGTAATCGATCCAGACGCCACAGAACCGAAGACCATTTGCAGCGGTTGCCTTTGTGCCTCCAGCATCGGTGCAAAAAAGGGCCGGATTTTTGCCAAAGGCGCGGGCATCTGCTCTGCCTTGCATCCAGAACACTGCCAAACCGCCTAGAATGGCCCCTACAGCGGCAACTCCACCAAAGACGCCCATTGTGCCGCTGATGTGAAACAAGGCCTCTTTGCGGCTCTCCAGGGCCGCTATGCGCAGGGTGTTGCCCGCAGCCTTCACATCGTCCTGGACCGAGCTGATCGCTTTTCTCGCTGCAGCACAGGCATAGTTGGTGGCATCCCACTTCATCTCGCGCACAAGGTTCTGCGCCTCACTGGATACCTCTTCACACTGCTGGAACGCTTTATCTGCGGCTATGCGCATCTCATCCATGAGCTTCTTCGCTTCCTGCCGCGAAACTGCCGTAGTGGTCAGCTTTCCCACATCCTTCCGTAATTCGCAGACCTCTTCGATCAGCTCGTTCATGAGTTCAGCGGGCGTTTTGTTCGTTGGCTGTGTCACAGGGTTTTCGCCTTTGCGTCCAGTTCCTCGAGGAGGGTTTCTATTTCCTTCTGATCGACCTCGCGTGTGACGGCTTGTCGAAGAGTAGCCGCGAGGCGTTTAGCGCTGGCAGGATTCTGGAGCGCATTGGAGATCACGACCGAACCCACGATGATCTTGCGCCGTGTCTCTGAAGCCCGTTTCTGGGTTCTGAGACGATTCAGCTTGTTCTGCGCCTCAGCAATTTTCTGTTCGATTGTTCGTGCCATCTATCATCCTCTCTCAGAAGAACCAGCGCCCATGGTCAGCATTTTTTATGTGCAGAAAAGCTGTTTCAGTGAAGATTGTTCTTGCCTTGTTTTGCGTTTGATGTCTATCACGAAAAGAATTGAAGTGCCCACTTATACAAACGCTATGCGTTTGTGTGGGCAAAGGGGAAACTGCATTCCCCTTTGAACCCCAGCAATGAGCACACACCAACATGGCCATATATCATCTTCGCGCCACAATCATTTCCAGATCGGCTGGGCGCAGTGCTACAGCCTCAGCGGCCTATCGCAGCGCTGAACGGATCGAAGATCACCGCACTGGGCTTTCCTTCGATTATCGCGCCCGTAGCGGTGTCGATCACGTCGAAATTCTTGCCCCCGATCATGCGCCAGAGTGGGCACAGGACAGGTCCGCACTCTGGAACGCTGTTGAGGCAGCAGAGACCCGCAAGAATTCGCAGGTCGCCCGCGAAATCCGTGTTGCCCTTCCTGCCGAGCTGACCCACGCGCAGCGCCTCGATCTTGTGCGCAGCTTCTGCCAGCGTGAGTTTGTCGATCGCGGCATGGTCGCTGATATCGCCCTTCATGCGCCAGGGCGGGAAGGCGACGAACGCAACCACCACGCACATATCTTGTTGACCACCCGAGAGATCGCCGCCGAGGGCTTCACCACCAAGAACCGCGACTGGAACGCCGTCGAGGTTCTGGAGGGCTGGCGAGAGGCTTGGGCGAAAGACAGCAATGCAGCCCTTGAACAAGCGGGACTAGAAGCGCGGATTGACCACCGCACTCTGATTGCACAGCGCGATGAGGCGCTGGCGCAGGCCGCGCTGGCCCATGATCTTGGCGACGAGCAGGAAGCCTTACATCAGCACGTTCGGGCCATTGCTCTGGACCGTGACCCTCTGCCCCAGCTTTCCCCTGGCGCATGGCAGCTGAAAGAGCGCGGCATTGAGGTTGCAGCCGTCCAGATTTGGAACGAGGTGAAGGCGCAAGCGCATGAGGTATCCCGCATTGCTCAAGAACTCTCCCAGAAAGTCCGAGACTGGCTTGAGCGGACTGCGGAACAGGTCGGTGAGATAGTGGATCGCACTTCTGCTGTCGATCCTTGGGGGGACTTCTTCTCCCAAGCATCCGCCGAGGGCATTTCAGACAGGCTTTCCCGCGATCTTGCTGTCGAGCGCGCAAATGACCTTGCGCGCCAGGAGGCCGCCGCCAATGTTCAAGCTGAAACAGAGCCGCAGCATAAGCCCCGAGACCGCGATTATGGTTGGGAGCATTGAAGCCGGTTGGCCTATGAAGGCTACGCCTGTTTTTTTGGGCGCCCGCCCTTGGCGCCATTGGCGCGCGCGGCGGCAGCTTTGGCTGGCGAGGTTGCTTGTCCAGCGCGGCGGGCCATGTAGGATTTTGTTCCAAACACCCCCGCCAGTAGGCCACTCACACTGAAGTCCACATCCAGACCTTCCCAGTGGAGTCCAAAGCCCGCGCCAAGAATTTCTACCTCAGCGAGCTCATCATCCGTAGCCGCTTCCAGACCCTGTGCGAGGTGGGGTGGAAAGGCGAAGATGCAGCCATTGTTTAGCTCAACTATGATGCGCGCGCTCTTGCGATCATAGCGTGCCGCTGTCGCGCGCGGTTCGACAAGGTGCGCAATCTTGCCCCGCTCCAGAGCGGTATTGATTTCTGTGTCTGTCAGGTCAGCCATGGAATTCCCTCCATTTTGCGAGAAACTGGTCCTGCTGGTCGCGGACTAACCGCATGGCGCGCCGCAAGTCGTTGGCCTTCATGTTCTCGGCGTGGACAAGGGTTGGCGCACCGTCTGGTCCGATCAGGTTTATCTTCGCATGCCCATCACCAAACACATGCACATGGGCTGGCTCGTGGTCGTCTGTGAAGATGATGATGCGCAGCCCGTGCGCTCG
>SLAT01000013.1 GCA_007126715.1 Roseinatronobacter sp. | reverse complement strand
TGCGTTGGGAAAGGATTTTTCGATCCGGTCGCGCCGCTCTGATGCACGAGCAGAAAGCCAGATGGCAGGACCAAAGAACCCGACGAGAATGAATACCGCAGAGCTGATCATTAGCTGCGCGCCGCCTAACCCCCCCAACAAGTCCTTGATCGCGTCTGGAAAAGGCAATGAGTCGCGCAGAATAACGGCTGTCGCCAAGATGACAGGCAGGATGAGCCCCACAACCGTCCGCAATGCATAGAAAAACAAAACTGCATTCGGCCCATCAAAACCGGCATGTGCAAGATTTCGCCGCACTTGATTACGTTCTGCCTTCTTGGTCGGCAAAAAGGCCTTGTTGAATCCGGTCAACTCTCGTTCACGATCCGTAAAGATATCTTCGGGCATTGTAGCTGCCCCGAGGCGCGAAGAAATCTGAGCCGCCGATCTCTCGCGCATCGCAGACACAATGGCGAGAAAAACGAGGAACGTTCCTGCCAGCAGTCCAGCCAGCGCAAAATGGCGCGGATCAGCCCCAAGATTTTCGGAGATTTGATTGATGGTGGCAAGCATGATGAACTCCCCCGTATCTAGATACGAAAATTAACGAGTTTGAACAGAATCAACGCGTTCAAAAGAACCAATCCTACAGCCGCTATTGCGAGCGGGATGAAGAGTGGGTAGTCCATCACACCCCCGTAATATTCGGGAGTAATAATGGAGTTGAGGCCGAAGATAAGGAAAGGCAGCGCCGAGAGGATAAAGGCTGAAATCCTGCCTTCGGCAGACATTGCCTTGATCTTTCGCCGCATCATTGCGCGACCGCGGATAACCTGAGACAGGACTGACAAGACCTGACCGAGGTTGCCACCTGTTCCATGCTGGATCGAAATGCTGGCCGCAAGATATTGAAAATCCTCAGTCGGCACACGCTCGCTGAGTTTCCGCACCGCCGTCACCACATCGTCGCCATAGCTGACCTGATCGACGATAACACCAAATTCCGATCCGATCGGGTCAGGCATGGTCTCGGCGACGGTCGCGATAGAGGTGTTCAGCGGATGCCCCGCCTTCAGCCCGCGCGCCATCAGATCCAGCGCATCTGGAAGCTGTGCAACCAGCATGTTGCGGCGCTTGGTCCGGGCGGCCCTCAGCATGAGAAACGGCAACAGGATGCAAAGCGCAACGGCAATGGCAATTGCCGGAAACAGTCCTGTCACCGCTGTCAGCACCAGCACTAGAAAGGCTGCCGACAAGATGGCTGCGCTAATGAAAAGCCCAGGACGTGGTGGCAAACCGGCCTCTGCCAGCAGCGCTGGCAACATGAAATTTCGCAAAGAACCATTTGGGTGCCGTTTTGGCGCAAGAATGGCGATCCGTTCTGCCTGACTTGTCCCGGCAGCGATCATCCTCATCCGGCGGGAACGTGCCTCTGTGCTGGTTTCACGGCGTGACAGGAATTGCCGCATCCCCTCCACCAGCAGCAGCACACCCATGAATATGCCGATGAACAAGAGTATATCCGGATCGATGCGAGAGAGTAAATCTGCCATGGGCTTATCCTCCTGTCATGAAGGCATCGGACGAAATTTTCACCCCGGCGGCTTCGAGGCGTTCTGCGCATTTTGGCCGTATTCCGGTCGCAACGAATTCGCCTAACACGTCTCCGTTCTCTGCCCGGCCACGCTGCTTGAACACGAAAATATCCTGCATGGTGATCACATCGCCTTCCATGCCTGTGATTTCTGAAATCGACATGATGCGGCGTCTGCCATCCGCAAGACGGGCTAGTTGCAGGACGATTTCCAAGCCAGAGGCTACCTGCCGCCGCACAGACGATATCGGAATTTCGCCGCCCATAATCACAACCATCTGCTCTAGCCGCGAAAGTGCATCACGCGCGGTATTTGCATGGATTGTGGTCATGGAGCCATCATGCCCGGTATTCATCGCCTGAAGCATGTCAAATGCCTCTGACCCGCGCACCTCGCCTACGATTATCCGGTCCGGACGCATGCGCAAAGCATTGCGCACAAGGTCGCGCTGGGTAATGGCGGATGTTCCTTCAATACTCGCCGGACGGGTTTCCAGACGGACAACATGATCCTGTTTCAGTTGGAGTTCCGCAGCATCCTCGATTGTGACAATCCGTTGAGCCGGGTCAATGAACGCAGATAGCGCATTCAGCATCGTGGTCTTGCCTGAGCCGGTGCCGCCTGAAATGAGCAGGTTCAATCGCGCCTCGACAAGCCCGCGCAGCAGCTCTTTGGAGCTTGGCGTGAGCGTGCCAATCTCGACCAATGTCTCAAGCGTCAGCGGATCGCGAGAGAATTTTCGTATGGAAAGCGTTGGCCCGTCAATCGCGCAGGGACGCACGATGGCGTTGACACGGCTTCCATCCTTGAGGCGTGCATCTACCCAAGGCTGGCTTTCATCCACTCTGCGCCCGATGCCACTGACAATCTTGTCTATGATCCGCATAAGATGCCGCTCGTCGCGAAACTGCACCGGAACCTTTTCAAGTTTGCCGAAGCGCTCGACATAGACATTATTGTGGGAGTTCACCAAAACATCGGCGACGCTCGGGTCAGCCAGCAGCGGCTCCAACGGTCCCAGACCCAGAACCTCGTCGATCAACTCTTCCGTAAGCGCCTCCGCATCATCGGAGCGCATGGGATGGTTTTCGGCGGCGAGGAATTCGTTCACAAGCCCTGCAATCTCGCGCTTGAGGGTTGATCGCTCTACACGGTCGAGCACCGCAAGATTGACCCGTCCGAGGATTTCTTCGTGCAACCGCGATTTGAGGTCGAGATGTGACCTCAGAGAAGCATCAATTGCGCTGAAAATACTGTCCTGCTCTGGTCTGACAGCTAGCAAAGACGTGTCAGGTGTGCGCCGGCCTGAATAGCCTGACGGCGATGCCTCAGTGGCACTGTGCGACGGCTTGCTTTTAGGAAAGTCCCGCCGGCTCCTCAGATCGAATTCCTTGAACATTGCTTTTTACCCTGTCTTTTTTTTCTGATCTTGTGCAGATGCTTCAACACTGCGTGCAAGGTTGCGTACCGCGCGTGACCATGCACAACTTGGCGACATTTCCACCAGCGGCTCTCCCCGGTCGATAGCCTTGCGAGAAAGCTTCACCTCATCCGGCAGCCAGTAGGTGAGGGGACAGCCAAGAGCACTCTCGACATCGCGGTGTAGCCGGCGCTGGAAAAGGGGTCTCTGCTCTCGCGACACAACAATATCGACAAGCAACTCCGGGTTGTCTTCCCGCATCATATCGATAAGCCTGCGACCGCTTTTCACCGATGGAACAGCCAGATCGGTGACCAGCAAAAGCCGATCTGCCCGTTTGACCAACGGTTCCAGCCAATAAACCAGTGCCGGTGGCAAATCGACCACGACATAGTCGTTCTCAGCCATAAGTCCGTCGATGATCGAATTGACACGCAATTCGTCAAGCGCCTCAAGCGGGATTGCCTTGCCCGGCGCAGGAAGAACTTTTAGCCCGCTTTTATGGTGCAACAGGGTGTTGCGGACGGCTTGCGTATCTGGTTCTTCGGCCAGCTTCGCAAGTGCAACAAGACCTCCGCGATCATCAATATCGAGCATACTGCCCGCTGTGCCGAATTGCACATCAAGATCGACCAGAGCGACCTCGCGCTGCGCAGTAGAAGAAAATATACCCCGCCGGTCTTGCAATTCGATGGCAAGGTTGACTGCCAGAGACGTCGCGCCCGTTCCGCCACGCGAACGTGCTACAAGGATCAGACGGCTATTTGGTGGCGTCCATTTCGCGGGCAGGTTGTAGTTCTGCACCGCCAGCGCCCCGTAAGCCTTCGCCTCGGCTACTGGTGCGGGGGTGTCTTTCAGGGCGGTGCCGAACTCTTGCGAGACATCCGCCGTTGCAGTTGTTTTCCCGACTGCAAAATCCTGTGTCTTGTCTGACTGCGGCGAGACCTTTTCCGAGAACACCAACAGATTTTCGGGCGGGTTGGTCAGGGTGGTCACGTCTTCCGATTTCGTCGACGCGCCACTTGCATCCGTGCCGTCAGAACTGGCTTCGATTGCCGTGGCACTCCACGCGGCCTCAGCTTCGGCTGCGACACTCCTACGCTTATCTTCGGAAGCCTTTTTTGAAGATCTGAACACATAAGTGACATTCATATTACCGGTCCTTTCGTAAATTCAGATGACCAAACGCCTTGTCATGTTTCATGATCCGCTCCTCAGGTCTTCTCCGGGCAGCGAAACGCTCATATTCGGCAAAGTGATGTTCAGGGCATTCCCCCAGAGAGGAACGACGAAATTGAAATCAACCTCGGCAAACTCTACCGTCACTATCGGAATGTAAGGGCCACCGAGGAACCCGAGGTTGGGGTCAGGGGTGTAGCGAAAGCGAAGATCCTCAATTCCAGTGTTTGGCGGCATCAGCGGGCGCACTGCGGCAAATATTTCTTCTGCCGTGGGATTGTTGGCGTTACCGACACAGGTAAGTTCAGGGCGCGGCGCGCAGATACCTGGTCTGGCGCGACACAAGGTTCCGAAAGTCGCGGTCGTGTCGGCACCTCTTTCATAGATTGGAAATTCT
>SLAT01000306.1 GCA_007126715.1 Roseinatronobacter sp. | reverse complement strand
TGTTTGACCTGCTGGAAGACAATTCCTTCAGGCTACTCGCGCGTGAGGGGCAAAAGGCGCCTGACGGCCCCTTTGCCATGCGCCTTGCCATCCGTGACCGACGTCTGGTTATTGCCGTCAATAGCGAGGCAGGTGTTGCCCTGGGCGAGGTTTTGCTGTCGCTTGGACCCTTCCGGCAGGTGGTGAAGGATTACTACCAGATCTGCGGTAGCTATTTTGATGCCGTCAAGCGCCTGCCCCCAAGCCAGATTGAAGCCATCGACATGGCGCGGCGCGGAATTCACAATGAAGGCGCGCGTATTCTGCAAGAACGGCTTGAGGGCAAGGCCGATATGGATATCGACACGGCCCGCAGGCTCTTTACCCTGATCTGCGTTCTGCATTTCGGGGGCTGAATGGCGGATCGCTTCCCTTCTTCGGTGCTGTTTTGCTGCGACCACAACTCAGTGCGTTCGCCCATCGCCGAGGGGTTGATGAAAAAACTTTACGGGCAGCGCGCGTATGTCCAGTCAGCGGGCGTGCGCAATGACCGCGAAGTGGATGGCTTCTCTGTTGCCGTAAGCCTCGAAGAAGGGGTCGAACTGGACCGCCACCGGGCGCGCTCTTTCGAAGAGATGGTGGACTGGGGCGATGATCTGTCAGGGTTTGATCTGATAGTTGCCCTGTCACCCGCCAGCCAGCGACAGGCACTGGAACTCACACGTTTTGCCCATATCGATGTCGAATACTGGCCGATCATGGACCCGTCCGGTCTTGGGGAAACCCGCGAGGCCAAACTGGCCGCCTATCGCCAGGTGCGCGATCAGATCAAGGAACGACTGCTGGCCCGTTTCGGGCCACCGACAGAAAGGTAGACTATGAGCCGCGAGATTATCGAGCGTTATTTCAGCGCCTTCAATGCTGGCGACACTGACACGATGCTGGCACTTGTCAGCGATGATGTGCAGCATTTCGTCAATCAGGGCGAGATGCGTGAAGGAAGCGGAAAATTCGCCGAGTTTTGCAGCCATATGGGCGTCAGCTACCGCGAAACGCTGCGCGACATGGTGATTTTCGTCAATGAAGACGGCACACGTGCAGCAGCGGAATTCACCGTGCATGGCGAGTATCTGCAAACCGACCCCGGCCTGCCAGAGGCGCATGGGCAGCGATATGTTCTGCCGGCAGGCTCTTTCTTCTCGCTCAATGGTGGCAAGATCACCCGCGTGACCACATATTACAACTTGCAAGACTGGATCACACAGGTCAGTGCATGACATTACGGTTCGAAGCCCTGAGCGGAACACAAAGCGCGCCCATCATTGACGGGTTGGCCGCGTTGCGCATCCGGGTTTTTCGCGATTGGCCCTATTTGTATGATGGCGGTCTTGACTATGAACGCGGCTATCTGCACGCCTATCGCGACAATCCGCGCGCGATAATTGTGGCTGCGTTTGATGATGCGGAACTGGTTGGTGCCTCAACCGGCTTGCCGCTGCAAGATGCGGATGCGGAATTCGCACAGGCCTTCCAGAACACAGAACATGACCCTGCGGAGATATTCTATTGCGCCGAGTCGGTCCTGTTGCCGCAGTATCGCGGTCAAGGTGCGGGCCACCGCTTCTTTGACCTGCGCGAAGGCCATGCGCGGGCGCTTGGCTATAGAAAGACCGCGTTTTGCAGCGTGATCCGACCCGCCGACCACCCTGCCCGCCCGGATGACTATCGCCCGCTGGATGCGCTCTGGCACGCGCGGGGCTATGCACCGCTCGACTCGGTCATCGCTCAATTCAGTTGGCGCGATCTTGGCGCGCAGGCAGACAGCCTCAAACCCCTGCAATTCTGGATGAGGGACATATGAAAATCGCAGCAGCAGCGTATCCACTGGATTTTCTGCCCGATTGGGCAGCATATCAGACGAAAATCTCGGATTGGGTGGCACGTGCGGCCGGTGACGGGGCCGATTTGCTGGTCTTTCCCGAATATGGTGCGATGGAACTGGCCAGCCTTGGCGGCGCCGCTGTCGCAGCCGATCTGGAAGCTGCATTGCATGAGGTGATGCGCCATAATGCGGCAGTTATGGATTTGCACTGCACCTTGGCGCTAAAACACGGTGTCCATATCCTTGGCGCAAGCGGTCCGGCACAAGATGACACTGCCCGCCCCGTAAACCGCGCGATCCTGTATGGCCCCAATGGGGTCATCGGGCATCAGGACAAGCAAATCATGACACGGTTCGAGCGCGAGGAATGGGATATCGCGCCCGGTCAGGGTTTGCGTGTCTTTGACACCGCGCTTGGAAAGTTGGGCATCCTTATCTGTTATGACAGTGAATTTCCGCTTCTGGCGCGGGCATTGACAGAGGCTGGCGCTGAAATCTTGCTGGTTCCATCGGCGACCGAAGCCTTTGCGGGCTATACGCGCGTCAAGGTGGGGGCGATGGCACGTGCGCTTGAAAATCAATGCGTTGCGGTGCATTCCCCAACCGTCGGCCCCGCCGAATGGTGCCCGGCAGTTGACCAGAACACAGGTGCGGCCGCGATCTATGGCCCGCCCGATCTGGGCTTTCCAGAAACTGGCATCGTGGCGCAGACACCGCTCAATTCACCCGGCTGGGCAATTGCCGAGGTCACGCTGGACGCCATTGCTCGTGTGCGCGACGATGGGGCGGTTTTGAACCATGCGCATTGGAATGAGCAACATGCGCGCATTTCATTGCCTGTAGAGCACTGCAAACCCCTATAAAAGGCTTGAAAACCCCGCGTATTGCGCGCATTTAAGCGGCGCACGGTTTCCGTGCATAGTGCAAAGATGGAGTTACCATGGCCAAGGAAGAACTGCTCGAATTCCCCGGTGTCGTGAAGGAACTTCTGCCAAATGCGACATTTCGGGTCGAGCTGGAAAACGGCCATGAGATCAACGCACATATGGCAGGCAAGATGCGAAAAAACCGCATCAGAGTTCTGGTCGGCGACAAGGTTCAGGTGGAAATGACCCCCTATGACCTGACAAAGGGTCGTATCAATTACCGTTTCAAATAAGCCATGCGCCTGATTCTAGGCTCTGGCAGCCCACGCCGGAAAGAGATTTTGGCGGGGCTGGGAATCATCCCTGACGCGATTGTGGCGGCAGATATAGACGAGACCCCGCAAAAGGGCGAATTGCCCCGCCCCTATTGCGAACGTGTGACACGCGCCAAGCTGGATGCGATCCCCTCAGACCCTGATGATATCGTGCTGGTGGCAGATACCACAGTTGCGCTGGGTCGCCGGATATTGGGCAAGCCCGAGAATGCCGCACAGGCTGCAGAATATCTGCTCACACTGTCGGGGCGGCGTCATAATGTCATAACCGCACTGGCAGTGCGGCGCGGCACGCAGCATTGGGCGCGCACGCAGGTCACCGCCGTCAAGATGAAACGCCTTTCAGATGTCGAGTTGAACGAATATCTCGCGTCGGATGAATGGCAGGGCAAGGCAGGTGGATATGCAATTCAAGGGCGCGGTGGCGCCTTTATCCCGTGGATTCAGGGGTCATTTACCGGCGTGATGGGCCTGCCCGCAATGGAGACAGCACAGATTTTGCGCACAGCAGGGCTAAGGTGGGGGTCATGAAGGGCAGCGTTATTGCACTGGACCATTTTCAGGGCCGCGAGGCGGCTGCGCGCATGGTCGACGGTCGACTGGAAGAATTGCTGATTGCGCTGGATGATGACATGCTTGCCCCGGAAACCCTGTGCCGTGGCAAATTGGGCCGACCTGTCAAAGGGCTTGGCGGCGCGTTTGTGGATTTGCCGAACGGACAGCGAGGGTTCTTGCGCCAGACCAACGGGTTGCGGCCCGGCATGTCACTGCTGGTTCAGGTGACAGGTTGGGCAGAGCCGGGCAAGGCCGTGCCGATTGGGACGCGCCTGATGTTCAAAAGCCGATATGCAATCATTACCCCCGATGCGCCGGGGCTGAATGTTTCGCGCCAGATCGACGACGCGGCGCGCAACGGAGAACTGGGCGTGCTGGCACAAGATGCGATGACGGGCGCAGATCCGGCATTGGGGCTGATCCTGCGTTCCGCCTGTGACAACGCTGACAACGGCGATATTCTGTCTGACATTGCGCAAATGCGTGATCTGGCCGAGGCGGTTCTTGCCGACACGCAAGGTGCGCCCGAAATCCTTGTGGATGCGCCCTCCCCGCATCTGGCCGCATGGCGCGACTGGCCCGAGCCTGATACGCTGGACGATACAGCGGGCAGCTTCGCACGCAATGATGTGACAGAAGCGATTGAACTTTTGCTACAGCCCGAAACCGGCCTGCCACAGGGCGCATCTATGGTGATCGAACCCACCCGCGCCCTGATCGCGGTCGATGTCAATACCGGCCCCGACACCAGCCCCGCTGCGGGGCTGAAAGCCAACATCGCCTGTGTGCGCGACCTGCCACGCCAGTTGCGGCTGCGTGGCATTGGCGGCCAGATTGTTATCGATTTCGCGCCATTTCCAAAGAAAGAACGTCAGATTCTTGAGCAATCGCTGCGCGCAGCGTTTCGCAATGACGGGCGCGATGTGTCCCTTGCGGGATGGACACCCTTGGGTAACTTCGAACTGACCCGCAAACGCGACCGAATGCCCTTGAAACTGGTCCTGAAATGAAGTGCCCGATCTGCAAAAAACCGACCGACCCGGCATATCGCCCCTTCTGTTCACGACGTTGCGCCGATGTCGATCTGGCGCGATGGTTTCGTGCAGATTACGTGATTCCGGTCCCCTTGACCGAGGAAGATGACGACCCCTCCGATCCGGCCGGGAATGATGATCAAGCTTAGCGACAGTTTTTTTCCAAAGCCTCTGGACAGTCTCGAATCCCTGCAATAAGACACCCTCACCCAGCGCGGAACACCCGCGCTTCGCATCGAAAGATGCACCCGTGCCCGGGTAGCTCAGGGGTAGAGCAGTGGATTGAAAATCCTCGTGTCGGTGGTTCGATTCCGCCCCCGGGCACCACTTTCAAGACCCGGTTAGCAATATTCTTTCGTGAGAATGAAAGCAGCACTTTCGATATTTCTGATCGGTGTGGGATAGCGAGATCATATCCTTTCTTTGCGTATGCTTGAAGGCTTCCCTCTTCGGTCATGGCATGATAATGCCCGCCTCAACTGGGCGCGACGCCCGGACTGACATTTTCTGGAGAATATCATGGCCATTGAACGTACGCTGTCGATCATCAAGCCCGACGCGACCAACCGCAACCTTACAGGCAAGATCAATGCTAAATTTGAGGAAGCGGGCCTGCGCATCATCGCGCAAAAGCGCATTCATCTGACCAAGGCACAGGCTGGCAAGTTCTACGAAGTTCATGCAGAGCGCCCGTTCTATGACGAATTGTGCGAATTCATGGCCTCTGCGCCAGTTGTTGCTCAGGTTCTGGAAGGCGAAGGCGCTATTGCCAAGAACCGCGAAGTCATGGGCGCGACCAATCCTGCCGATGCCGCTGCCGGGACGATCCGCGCGGAATTCGCGCAGTCGGTTGGCGAAAACTCTGTCCATGGCTCCGATGCGCCGGAAACAGCCGCTGCCGAGATTGCCTTTTTCTTCTCTGGCCTTGAATTGGTCGGCTGAAATACCTGATGGCGCGACCGGCCCCTTCCCGGGCAGGAACAGTCCCAAGTTGGCAAAATCGCTTATTTGACCGAAGCTGGCCCCGGAGGTGATCCGGGGCCATTTTTATAAAACACGGGCAAACCTGTTGTGGCATTTACCAATGCCTGCTTTCCTGCAAGAAAGTTGTTATGTTCCAGACCGTAACACTGCCCCTCTGGGCGCTGATTCTGATCCTTGGTTTTGCTGCGGTGACATTCGCATCGCATTTTCTATTCCCGTCGGTTCGCTGGTTCTTCCGCCGCAGGATGGAACGCGCAGTTGCCAAGCTGAACAACCGGCTGCAACGCCCGATCGAACCGTTCAAGATCATGCGCAGGCAAGATCAGGTGACACGGCTGATATATGATCCGCAGGTCATGGAAGCGGTGCGCGATTATGCCCGCGAAGAGGGTGTGCCACCCAATGTCGCCTTTGAGAAGGCGCGATCTTATGCCCGCGAAATCGTGCCGGGGTTTTCGACGGCCACATATTTCGGCTTTGCGATCAAACTGGCGCAACGGCTCAGTCAGGGGCTGTATCACGTGCGGATCGGGGGCGCCGATTCCCCCGGACTGCAACAGATTGATTCGCGCGCAGCGGTTGTCTTTGTGATGAACCACCGCTCCAATATGGATTACGTTCTCATAACATGGCTTGCATCCAAGCATTCGGCGCTAAGCTATGCGGTAGGCGAATGGGCGCGGGTCTGGCCGCTTAAGGCACTGATACGGGCAATGGGGGCCTATTTCATCCGCAGGCGCTATTCCAACCCGCTATATCGGGCCATCCTTGCGCGCTATGTGCAAATGTCCGTCCAACAAGGAACAACGCAGGCTATCTTTCCCGAAGGTGGTCTAAGTCTGACCGGCACCGTGGGCGATGCTCGAAAGGGCCTGCTGCACTACATTGTGCGCGGCTTCAAGTTGCATGAAGAGCAGGATGTGGTTTTCGTCCCCGTGGCCCTGAACTACGACCGTATACTTGAAGACAGAGTTCTGATTTCAGCGGGTTTGCAGGGCATACGGCGATTCCCCGTCAGGATGAAAGTTGTCCTAGGCTTCACTCTGCGCATCATCTGGCAAAAACTTCGTGGACGGTTCACGCCCTTTGGCTATGCTGCGGTGTGCTATGGTGCGCCCCTGTCCTTACGCGAGTTCATGACACATGAACCCGATGCCAGCACAGAAACACTGGCAGAACAGCTGATGCAGCGCATTCGCTCGGCTGTGCCAGTGTTGCCCGTCACCTTCGTTGCGGCTGCTTTGGTGCGCTGCGGTGGGAGCTGTTCGCGGGCAGAACTTGCGGAAGAATGCGACAGGTTGCGCGCTGAACTGCACAAACGCAAAGCCTGGCTTCATCTGCCACAAGAGCCGGAAAAAGACCATGTTGCGCTGGGGCTTGCATCGCTGAGACTGCGCGGAATCATCAACGTGGAATCAGAGCAGATCACGACAACCCCGGGTGAGGAACCAGTGCTTGGGTTCTATGCCGCCTCCACTTTGCAAAGATGCGATGCGCAAGCAGGCATTGCAACAGATAGAGGCCATACGCTTCAAGATCCGGATACACACTAAGACATAAAATTACAAAATGTGATTAAATAGGGTTGCATTGTTGCGCGCGCGCTTTTATCGATACTGCAAGCGCGGCATGAATTTCTGCAACGCAGCAAAACCCACCGGGCCCCGGCCCATCAGACATTGCGAATGGAGGCACATATGGCTCTGGACACACAGGACGGCATTGCACACTACGACGCGCCGGAAAAAGACCTTTACGAAATCGGCGAAATGCCACCCTTGGGCTATGTGCCAAAACAGATGTATGCATGGGCGATCCGGCGCGAGCGTCACGGCACCCCGGAAAAGGCCATGCAGGTCGAGGTGGTCGACATCCCCGCGCTTGACAGCCATGAAGTGCTGGTTCTGGTGATGGCTGCGGGCGTAAATTACAACGGTATCTGGGCTGGTCTGGGCGAGCCGATCTCGCCTTTCGATGTGCACAAGGCCCCGTTTCACATTGCTGGATCAGACGCTTCGGGCATCGTCTGGGCTGTCGGGTCTGCTGTCAAACGCTGGAAAGTGGGCGATGAGGTCGTGATCCACTGCAATCAGGACGATGGCGATGACGAACATTGCAATGGCGGCGATCCAATGTTCTCGCCCAGCCAGCGCATTTGGGGCTACGAGACGCCAGACGGGTCTTTCGCGCAATTCACCAATGTGCAGGCACAGCAGCTTATGCCGCGCCCGAAACACCTGACATGGGAAGAATCGGCCTGCTACACGCTGACACTGGCCACCGCCTACCGCATGTTGTTCGGTCACGAACCCCATGACCTGAAACCTGGACAGAATGTACTGGTCTGGGGCGCGTCCGGGGGGCTTGGCTCTTACGCGATCCAACTGGCCAATACGGCCGGCGCGAATGCAATCGGCGTGATCTCTGACGAAAGCAAGCGTCAGTTCGTGCTGGATCAGGGCGCAAAAGGCGTGATCAACCGCAAGGACTTTAACTGCTGGGGTCAATTGCCAAAGGTCAACACGCCTGAATATAACGACTGGCTGAAAGAAGCGCGCAAATTCGGCAAGGCGATCTGGGACATCACCGGCAAGGGGGTAAATGTCGATATGGTGTTCGAGCATCCGGGCGAAGCGACGTTTCCGGTTTCTACCCTCGTGGTGAAAAAAGGCGGCATGGTCGTGATCTGCGCGGGCACTTCCGGCTTCAACTGCACCTTTGACGTGCGCTATATGTGGATGCACCAAAAGCGTTTGCAAGGCAGCCATTTCGCGCATCTCAAACAGGCCTCGGCCGCCAATCAGTTGATGATCGAGCGCCGCCTTGACCCTTGCATGTCCGAGGTGTTCCCGTGGGATGAAATCCCTGCAGCGCATGTAAAAATGTACCGCAATGAACACAAGCCCGGCAACATGGCCGTTCTTGTTCAAGCCCCGCGCACTGGCCTGCGCACATTCGAGGACGCGCTCGAAGCAGGCCCAAAGCGCTAACAGGGACTATGGAATGAACCAGACCGCCGCGCAGCTATCGCTGCGTGGCGGTTTTTTCTGGCGAATGTAATCGCGCATTAACTGCCAACATATAGCTTAAGGCTTGCAGACAAGATGAGTCTGCGTTGATGGAGCATGCTGCTGTGTCGCATGTCTGGCTGATCGAAACTTTGAGCGAACTTCGTATTTATGCGGCACGTAACGGCCTGCCCGAATTGGCCGCGCATCTGGAACAGTCCATTCATCTTGCGCATATCGAATTGGCAGTGCGAGAAGGGGAGCACCCCACCATGCAAAAGCCCGACACTGACGAAAACGGGCAGGACAGCTAAGCCTGCGATTTCTTCGCTTCGGTGTTGAAATGCGGTGCACTTCCCTGGTGTCATACGCTAGGTTGTCGCCATGTCAGACCCTATCGTCCAATTTTCCGAAGATCAGGCCGAAGCCTGGGATCGCGTCGCTGAAGCGCTGGCAACGGCAGGTGTTCATCTGGCCGACGGGCAGTGTGTTGCTCAACCGCAAGACGCCCGCGCGACCCTTGCCGTGATGGGAAAGGCCGGGTCGGGAAAGACCATGCTTCTGGCCGATCTGACCCGTGCCCTTCTGGAAATGGGGGTAGAGCTGGTTTCTGGCGATTATGAAGGGCGGCGCAAGCGCGAACGGCGCAGCCTTGCCGTTCTGGCGCCGACAAACAAGGCGGCCTCGGTGCTGCGCGGGCGCGGGGTGGCAGCGACGACTATTCACCGTATTCTTTACACACCAGTCTATGACCCCGAATATGAGCGCATCGCCGAATGGCTGACCGGCGCCCTGCCCCGACCCACCGTTGAGGGGTTGAGTGATACCGCGCTCGACCGCGCACATGCCTTTTATGCGCAGGTCAAATCCATACCCGGCGCGCTTGCAGCCGCCGGATTGCGCGGGTCGGATTTCATCACCGGCTGGAAGCGGCGCGAGGACCCTCTCGATATTGGGTTTGTCGATGAAAGCTCGATGCTGGATGCCCGCCAGCTGGAGGATTTGCAGCAGCTTTTCTCGACGCTCATTCTCTTCGGTGATCCCGCGCAGCTTGCCCCTGTCGGCCAATCGGGGGAGATGGTGTTCGACAAACTGCCCGCGCCCGCGCAATTGCGCCTGTCGCGGATTCATCGTCAGGCACAGGATAATCCGATTCTGGACCTGGCCCATGCGCTGGCAGATCCCGACTTGGGATTTGAGGAATTCGAGGCCCGGTTGCAAGATGCGGCAAACCGCGACAAACGCGTGCATCTGGCCGAACGCGTGGATAGCGATCTGATGGCGCGCTCTCCCGTGCTGGTGTGGCGCAATGCTACGCGGTTGCGCCTGATCAACGCTTTTCGCAACGCACACGGCGCGCCCGAGACCGAGTTGATGGCTGGAGAGCCGCTTATCTGCGACGGGCTGGAACTGCCCCTGAAACACCGCAAGAAGCGCATAGATCTGGAAGCGCGTGGCCTGATCAAGGGCGCGCAAGTGGTCTATCTTGGCCCCGGTCGCAAACCGGGTTTCTCGCGCCTTCATATCTTCGGCGCAGAAGACCCGCAGATTTCGGTCGCCTCCATCATCAAGATCGAAACTGACCCGGAGGAAGAACCCTTCATCCCCTATGCCGCCACAATGGGCGCGGCCTTTGTTCACGGGGCCGCAGTCACGATTCACAAAGCGCAAGGCTCTCAATGGCCCGATGTTCAGGTTTTTGCACCCGACCTGTTCGCCGCAGCGCGCGCAGGACGATCAGAAGCAGGTATTCCGCTATGGAAACGACTGGCCTATGTTGCAATCACGCGCGCCGAACACCGCTTGCATTGGGTTATTCGCAACCGCCTGGCACGGCCCAAGAGCACCCTCTCGACCGATGATCTTGGCGCGGCCCCTGCCCCATTGGCACTCGCGGCCGAGAGTTGAGCTTTGCGCGCACAGAACAATCGTGAAGGCTTGCCATGAGCACCCCATTGCGGCAACACAGGGGGCATGGCCTGCTAGGCTTCCGAATTAACACATCCTGACAGGAGGTTTCGATGCGCTGCGTTTTCGTCCAGTTCCGCTGCCAGCCCGGCAAAACCTATGAGGTTGCCGATGCCATCTATGACCGTGAAGTGGTATCAGAGCTTTATTCCACCTCGGGCGATTTCGATCTGATCGCGAAGGTTTACATTCCCGAAGGTGAAGATGTCGGGCATTTCCTGACCAACAGCCTGTTCGACATTCCGGGCATCAGCCGTACGGTCACGACCATGACATTCCGGGCCTTCTAGGATATTCCCTGTAAAATGGTTGCAGCGCCGGACTGTGAGTTCAGTTGCGAAGCAACCGGAACAGGGCCGAAGCCCCCCAGCCAAAGAATACCGCCAGAAACAGGGCAAGCAGGCCGTATAGAAACGGTTGATCATAGGCCAGATTGGTCAGCCAGCGTTCCAGAACAGCCTTGCGTACATCAATAAAAGTCTCGAACTCATCAATCACATCGCCATCGCGGACCAGAAATATCCGCGCGGCATACGACCCTTCAACAATCGTTTTAGGCAAGGTCAGCCGGGTGCTGAACAGCGTGTCGCGTTGCAGGTCAACCGTTCCCTCGCGCTGCTGATAAAGCCCCTCCGCCTCTCGAATACGGATCAGCGCTTCGGTAAAGGCAGCAGGGTCAGCCCTGTCAACACCTGTGCGCGCCTCGAAGATGGCCAGCCGCGTGGATATCCGGTGCGTCAGGTCCGCGTCCGCAGACAGGATTTCGCTCAATGGCCCAGTGCTTGCGACAGCATAGAAGCTGGGCGCGGCGCGCACCTCTTGGCCTTCAGTATTCACCCAGATACCGGCGCGGCGTGCCTTGCGCCAGATTGTTGCCTGTTGCGGTGGACCTTCAATGGCGACGATCACATCCAGCGTGGAATCCTCAGGCAGCGCCAATTCGCGGCGCACGGCCCCAAAGATCAGAATCTCGGAGCCCTCGAAATTCACTGTCAGCGACACCCGGTTCTGACTTAGGCCGACGATCACCTCTTCTGCGCGAAGTGGCAAAGCTGCGAAGATGAACGCTAGAACCAGCAGGGCGCGCATCAGAACCGCCCCTCGACCGTGATCGAATACAGTTCTGATGGGGTCCAGAGCAGATCGAACGCGATTTTTCCACACACAGCCAGCACCAGCAGCGCCAGCAGGATGCGCAACTGTTCCGCCCGCAATTTGACCCCAAGGCGCGTGCCGACCTGCGCCCCGATCACACCACCGAGGATCAGGAAGATCGCCAGCATCACATCGACACTCTGGTTTGTGACGGCATGCATCATGGTGGTGAAAGCGGCCACGAATGTCACCTGAAACAGAGAGGTGCCGATCACGACTTTGGTGGGCATTCCCAGAAGATATATCATCGCAGGTACAAGCACGAAGCCCCCACCAACCCCCATGATCGCGGCCAAGATTCCAACCCCGACCCCCACCAGCAACGGCGGAAAGACCGATATATAAAGCCCGGATGTGCGGAATTTCATTTTCATGGGCAGGTTATGCACCCATGTATGCGTGTGCAGCTTTCGTCGCGCCGCATTCGGGTTCTTGGAGCGCATCAGCGCGCGCAGGCTTTCTTGCAGCATCAACCCACCGATGATGCCAAGAAAGATAACATAAGAAAGTTGCACGATCAGGTCGATCTGCCCGAGGCGACTCATCAGATTGAAGAACCAGATCCCCAGAAGCGAGCCGAACAGACCGCCAATCAGCAGCACGGTTCCCATGCGCAGGTCGACCGTTTTACGCTTGAGATGGGCCAGCACGCCCGAAATGGACGACGCGACAACCTGATTGACACCCGTTGCCACTGCAACCGCAGGCGGCACACCGATGAAAAACAGAAGCGGCGTAATCAGGAACCCTCCACCGACGCCGAACATGCCCGACAGCACACCGACCCCGCCGCCTACCCCCAGCAGGGTAAAGGCGTTCACAGAAGTCTCGGCGATGGGCAGATAGATCTGCATGCCTGTCTCAGGGCCGCGCGGGGCCGGTTAGTGTTCCTTGACGTATGCAGCGCCACCGGCGCGCGGCGGTATCGCCTTGCCCACGAACCCTGCCAGAATGACAACGGTCAGGATATAGGGCAAGGCCTGCATCGCCTGAACCGGTAGATTCACCCCCAGAATGTCGATGCTCTGAAACCGATTGGCCACAGCTTCCAGCAATCCGAACAAAAACACCGCCCCCAGCGCATGCCAGGGCCGCCATTTCGCAAAGATCATCGCCGCCAGGGCAATGAAGCCCCGGCCCGCTGTCATGTCCTTGACGAACCCTGCCGATAACCCGGTTGAAAGATACGCCCCTGCAAGACCGCAAAGGACACCGCAGATCGCGACTGCCGCATAGCGCAGGCCCACGACCGAAACGCCCGCCGTATCCACCGCTGCCGGGTTTTCACCCACCGCGCGCAGGCGCAGACCAAAACGGGTGCGAAACAGCATGAACCATGTCAGCGGCACGCAGAGCAGCGCCACATAGACCAGAAGTGCATGACCCGACAGGATACCATAATAGATCGGTCCAATAACCGGCACATCGCGCAGCGCAGTGGCAAAGGGCAGATCAATCCGCGCCATCCGCGCATCGCCAGAAAGCGAAGGTGTCCGCCCACCCTGCCGGAACCAGTTCTGTGCAATCACGACGGTTATGCCTGCTGCAAGAAAATTGATCGCAACACCAGAGATCAGCTGATTGCCGCGGAATGTGATCGAGGCCAGTCCGTGCATCAGCGACATCAGCACGGAAACGCCAACTGCCGCGACAACCCCGATCCAGACATTGCCAGAGACATAGGCAATAGACGCCGCCATAAAGGCCGCCACCAGCATCTTGCCTTCCAGCCCGATATCGAAGACACCCGCGCGCTCGGATATCAGCCCCGCAAGGCAGGCAAATAGCAAAGGCGTTGCCAGACGCATGGTCGATTCCAGCACCTGCACCAGCACCATCATGTCCATCAGCGCGCCCCCCGCATAGCAAACAGCCGCGCAATCGGGATGCGCACCATATTATCCAGTGCCCCCGTAAACAGGATGACCAGCGCCTGAATGACGACAATCAGTTCACGCGGAATACCCGTCCAGAGCGCAAGCTCTGCCCCGCCTTGGTACAAAAATCCGAACAGCATCGCGGCCAGAAACACGCCAAACGGGTGGTTGCGCCCCATAAGCGCCACAGCGATTCCGATAAACCCAGCCCCTTCGACCGCGTTCAACACAAGGCGCTGCTGCTCACCCATGACGGAATTCACAGCCATCAACCCGGCCAGCGCACCAGAGATCAGCATCACATAGATCGTGATCCGCGCGGGGCTGATGCCGGCATATTCGGCCGCCGGCTCCGATTCGCCAAAGGCCCGGATCTGATAGCCAAGCCGCGTGCGCCACAGCATGAACCACACCGCGAAACACATGCCAACCGCCACCAGAAGCGAGATATTCACAGGCGGAACAGTCGAGAAAGGAATGCCAAAAACGCCAAGGATTTCATGCAGTTTCGGCAAGGCCGTCTCGGATGGAAAGCGTGGAGATGACGGGTCTTGGGCACCTTGCGGCCGCAAGACATTGACCAGAAAATAACCCAACAGGGATGCAGCAATGAAATTGAACATGATCGTTGTGATCACGATGTGGCTGCCGCGCCGCGCTTGCAGATAGCCTGGTATAAACGCCCATGCTGCACCGAAAACCGCGGCACCAAGAGTGGCGCCGATCAGCGCCAGCGACCAATGTGGCCATGGAATGTACAGACAGACCAGCGCCACCCCCAAACCGCCCAGTAGCGCCTGACCTTCGCCGCCGATATTGAACAACCGCGCCTGAAACGCGACCGCTACGGCCAGCCCGGTGAAGATGAAATTTGTCGCATAGAACAACGTATAGCCCCAGCCATAGCTGGACCCAAAGGCCCCCTCGACCATCAGTTTCACGGCGGCCCAAGGGCTTTCTCCGATCGCCCAGATCAGGATTGCGGAAATCACGAATGCCAGAAACACAGATGTCAAGGGCACCAGCGTCACATCAGCCCAATGCGGAATACGCCCCTTGCTCATGCCATACCCGCCATCATCAGCCCAAGTTCCTGGGCATTTGTCTGCTCTGGCGAACGCTCGCCCATGATTTTACCGTCGAACATCACCAGTATCCTGTCAGACAGGGAGAGGATTTCATCCAGTTCGACAGAAACAAGCAAGATAGCCGCCCCCGCATCGCGCAGCCTGATAAGCCGCTGGTGGATGAATTCAATCGCGCCAATGTCGACGCCGCGCGTTGGCTGACCGACAAGCAGCACATCGGGTGTATGTTCAATCTCTCGGGCCAGCACGATCTTCTGTTGGTTGCCCCCTGAAAAACCACTGGCCTTCAACTGTGGATCGGGCGGGCGAACATCGAATGCATCCATCTTGGCCTGCGTGTCGCGAATAATGGCGGCATTATCCATTTTCCAGCTATGCGGATTGTAAAGCTGGTCGTGGTGGTATCCGAGGGCGGTGTTTTCCCAGGCGTGGAAATTCAGCACCAAACCGCGCCGATGCCGGTCTTCGGGCACATGTGCGATACGCCGCGCGCGCCGTGCCTGTGCATCACAATCGCGCCCTGACAAGGGCAGCGGCGCGCCGTTCATCCAGGCCTGCCCATCGGCGGGGCGCAGACCTGCAAGCACCTCCAACAATTCCGACTGACCGTTCCCTGCAACGCCTGCGATGCCAACAATTTCTCCTGCGCGCAGTTCAAAACCTATACTGCGCAACCGCTCGACGCCTTGCGCATCAACCAGCCGCAGCCCTTCGACGCGCAGCACCTCTTTTCCCGGCTTGGCTGGCGTTTTCTCAACCCGTAGCAGAACCTTACGGCCCACCATTAATTCAGCAAGCTCGGTCGGGCTGGTTTCAGATGTGGTGCGGGTGGCAACCATCTCTCCGCGCCGCATTACGCTAACTTCATCCGTTACATCCATGATTTCACGTAATTTATGTGTAATCAGGATGATCGTCTTACCTTGGTCCTTCAACCCGCGCAAAATGCGGAACAGGTGGTCCGCCTCGGACGGGGTCAGCACGCCCGTCGGCTCATCCAGAATAAGAATATCCGCCTCTCGATACAGCG
>SLAT01000026.1 GCA_007126715.1 Roseinatronobacter sp. | reverse complement strand
GGGCTCTGGTTCTGATAAACGAAGCAAATACATATTCATTTCCCTTTTCCACCGTTTCCGAAAACATGTGCCGATGGTCACATTTCTATTCAAACCCAGCCTAAGAACGGATTCTGGCGAAATAATGACTCATCAAAAAGCTGTCCATACGCCCCCCACCACCAACGCCGCGCATACCCCAGACAAGCGGCGTTCTGCTTAGCCCAGCATCGACAAGGAACCAGCCGTTAGATCAGCGATTTCATCAGTGCAGCTGCAAACACCCTTTGAACACATCAAGGAGATGAAACATGAAAAAGCACATCGCACTGGCCGCAAGCTTCTTCGCATTGGCCGCTGTCCCGGCTCTGGCTGACACGCACAACCATGACGCAGAGCATGATTTCCCTCTGAGCATGGAATCCTTCATGGATGCCCACCCAGAGGTGACACCCGAAGCCTTTTTCCTGATCGACACGGATGGCGACGGTGAGGTGTCTGAGGAAGAATATGATGCGGCCCGCGAAGCTGGTCTGATCACCGATACCGAAACGATGGACGCGGACTGACGGGTTTCGCGATCATTATCGGCAGAATGCAACGGCGGCAAATCCAAGCCGCCGTTGCAAACTGCGGTTACATCATTGCCGCCAGAATACCTCTCCAGCCTGCCAGATCGCGTGTAGCGACAAATCTGGATTCAGGACCGTGAAATCTGCGCGGGCGCCTGCACAGATCCGGCCACGATCCGTTGCACTTATAATATCTGCTGGAATGCGTGTAGCCATCGCAAGCGCACGCTCAAGCGCGATACCAAGCCCGACCAAATGCGCCACAGATTGCGGCAAACTGACATCCGCACCCGCAAGTGTGCCATCTTCAAGCGTAAGTCGGCCATCTGCACGTATACCCCGCCGCCCATCCAGATTGAACGCTTGCAGGTCAGTGCCCGCTACAGCCATCGCATCGCTTACCAGAAACAGGCCGTCAGGGGCTTTCATTGCCAAAGCCACTAACAAGGGTTCAGCCGCAACATGCACACCATCCCCAATGATCCCGGCCTGCAAGCCTGTTGTCAGTGTCGCACCAATCAACCCCGGCGCGCGCGCCTGCATCCCGCTCATGGCATTGTAGAGATGCGTTACACAGCGCGCGCCCGCATCAAATGCGCGCTGCGCATCTGATGCACTGCACCCGGTATGGCCAAGGCTGACAATCACACCTGCGCGCGCAAGCTGGCTGATCTGGTCAAGAGTCACGGCTTCTGGCGCAAGGGTTACCATTAGTGCGGGCATATCTTGTGCCGCGCTCAGCAACTCTGTCAGATCACGATCCTGCATAGGGCGGATCAGCCGTACATCATGGGCACCCTTGCGGGCGGGGTCCAGATGTGGCCCCTCCAGATGCAAGCCCGCAAAACCCTTTAGCCCATCGCGCGCGGCAACGCGGCCCGCGTCAATGACCCGGCTTGTCACCTCTGGCGCGTTTGTGATCAGCGTTGGCAAAATGGCACTGGCCCCAAGTGCGGCATGAGCGGCACAAATACGACCGAGTTGTGCGGCATCTGTCTGCGCGCCGACCATCTCGCCCGCGCCGCCATTCACCTGTAAATCCACCATTCCCGGTGCCAGCACCACATTGCCCAGATCTTGCACGTCTGCATCATCTGGGACATGTGTCGCATCGCTCCAAAGGGCGGCAATCTGGCCTGCACTGTTGAGCGCAACATAAGCATGCGCGTGCATATGCGTACCGTCAAAAACCTGTGCGGCTTTCAGCACAAGGGTCATTGCACTGCCCCGCGATTGACAGACCGATCATAACTTGTGGCGCATATCTGGGTCCAGATCATGGCGTCTTCTCCGGTTTACAGCTACGCGCATACCATAATGCGCCGTCCAATGGTGTTCCCGCCGGCTCTGTACAGCGTAAATCTGCGCTGTCTTGCTGCATCATACGCGCCAGCAAGGCAGGCCCCAAACCGCCAAGCGCTGCGACCGGCATATCGGGCAGACCTGCCTGAAAATGCCGGATTGCGCCGCGCAGATAGGCACATGACGCATCCAGAATTGCCCCTGCAACCGGACAATGCGCTTGGGCCTGTTCCAGCACAAGCGGGGCAAGGGTTGCGAAATCGGCTGGGCGTGCAGTCGCGCCAAAACCGATCATCTCTTGGACAGACCCATATCGCGCCCAGACAAGATCGGTCAGCCTACCTGCTTCGGCCAGACCATCTTGCGCCAACAAGCATCGTCGAAGTGCCTCTCGTCCCATCCATGCGCCGCTTCCATCATCGCCAAGCATCAAGCCATAGCCACCGACACGCTGCACAGTGCCAGAACTTTTCCGCGCGACCACTGACCCGGTCCCCACAGCCATGACGATCCCGTCGCGCTCTGGAAAAGCCCCCATCAACGCAATGTCGATATCACCCAGTATTTCAAGGTTACGGTATGGCAAACGCGCCTTGATCTGAGAAATTGCCCCTGATTCCGTCGCTCCTGCAAGGCCCAGCGCAATAACGGGCTGAACCGCCACGGCTGTATCTGCCTGCGCCTGCGCAATACACCGCTCCAGCAGGTCCGATACAGTTTGCAGCGCACCATCAAGGTCTGTGAATACATTGGCTGGTCCACCGGTCAGAACCGCACCCCTGCGCCCATCTGCCAGTTCTGCCTGCGCGCGGCAGCCCGACCCGCCGCCATCCAGCCCGATATAGATCTGCATCTTTCCCCCTTGCCCAGCACAGATGCCGAAAAAACCACGGATGAAAAGGGGTTTTTGCAGATTGAAGGATCGCCCTTTGGTGTCAGGCCGATTTCCAAGCAAGCCGAGGCTTGATAAGGTCAGACAGGCGACACATACACAGCCAGTCCCATGAAGCGCAAAGGCATTCCCGATGACAGAACTCGCCGACCCACGCTACCGAATGCTTGACAGTTGGGACAGCCATACCGCCCTTGCTGCAATCTGGGAAAGCCAGCTTGCGGCAGTGGCAAGTATCCGCGCTGCGCTGCCTGTACTGGCCGAAGTGGTCGAGGGGGCGCTGCCAGGGCTAAGGGCGGGCGGGCGGCTGGTCTATGCAGGGGCGGGAACGTCTATTCGCATTGCGGTGCAAGATGGCACTGAACTTGGCCCCACATTCAACTGGCCCGACACGCGTACATTATACCTGATTGCGGGCGGCCCAAAGGCGCTTATGCAAAGTGTTGAAGGTGCCGAGGATGACAGCGCGTCCGCGCGCGCGCAGGTTGCAGCGGCCGCAATAACACCAAATGATCTGGTGATCGGTCTTGCTGCCAGCGGGCGCACCCCTTTTACCGTTGCCGCACTGGAAGCCGCAGGTGCCGCAGGTGCCTTGACCCTTGGAATTGCCTGTAATCCCGACACGGCCTTGCTAAAGGCCGCACATTACGCAGTCCTGGTGGAAACTGGTGCCGAAGTCGTCGCAGGCTCTACCCGGATGAAGGCAGGCACTGCGCAAAAAGTAGTGCTGAATATGCTGTCTACGCAGATCATGGTGCGGTTAGGGCATGTGCATGACGGGCTGATGGTCGATATGCGCCCCCAGAACGCGAAACTGCGCGCCCGCGCCCGCGACATGGTTGCGCGAATTGCAGGGGTTTCGGACCATCTGGCGCAAGCCGCCCTTGAGCAAGCCGATTGGCGCATCAAGCCAGCGGTTCTTGTTGCCCTTGGGGAAAGCCCTGTGCAGGCGAACGCTGCACTTGACCAATCGGGGGGCGTGCTTCGACAGGCAATGGGTACCGTTGCAACCAATCCTCGAAACCGTGATACATGACCAGCGTACAGCCAGTGCGTTTTCATCGGGGTTGACCGAAATCCCCACAAACAAACAGCGAAGATGGTGAGCAGATGACACAACTCGACTGGATAGCAGCGGATTGGGGCCAATCGCACCTGCGTGTCTGGGGACTTGGCGGACAGACTGTTATTCATGCCGCGCAATCAGATCAGGGCATGGACCAGCTTTCGCGGTCAGATCTGGAACCCGCATTGCTGGCACTGATTGAAACCTGGCTGCCCAAAGGACAGGTCACACCCATAATCGTCTGCGGAATGCTGGCGGGACCGAAGGACTGGTTCGGCGTAAAAAACCGTTCTGTACCCGCTAGACCGTTGGGCAGCGCACTGGTGCAGGCCGAGATACGCGATTTGCGCGTGTCACTGTATATTGTGCCGGGTTTGCAGCAGAATACGCCACCAGATTTGATGCGCGGTGCGGAGACCAAGATCGCGGGCTTTCTGCAACAGAACCCCGGCTGGGACGGTGTGATCTGCCTGCCCGGCACCCATAGCACATGGGCGCATATCAGCGCGGGCGAAGTGGTCAGTTTCCAGACATTTCTTACCGGAGAGTTGTTTGACCTTTTGTCCAACGATTCAATCCTGCGCCACTCGGTCGCGGGCTGGGACGCTGCCGGATTTACACAAGGTCTGGATGAGAGCATCGAACGACCAGAACGGCTTATGGCGCGTCTGTTTTCGATCCGCGCGCACTCTGTGTTGCAACAGCAAGACCCGGCCCTTGCCCGCGCGCGCTTGTCCGGCCTGCTGATAGGGGCAGAGCTTGCTTCGGCCAGGCTCTATTGGCTAGGCCAG
>SLAT01000017.1 GCA_007126715.1 Roseinatronobacter sp. | reverse complement strand
TACAATTTCAAACGCACAGTGCCGCTGACATGTTCCTGAGATTTGTCGATCAGCGCTTGCAGCATTTCGCGTTCGGGCGAGAACCAGAAGCCGTTATAGATCAGTTCCGCATAGCGCGGCATGATCGAATCTTTCAGATGGCCCGCGCCGCTGTCGAGGGTGATCTGTTCGATCCCGCGATGCGCCTCTAGCAGCAGGGTGCCGCCCGGTGTTTCATAGATGCCGCGCGATTTCATACCGACAAAGCGATTCTCGACGAAATCGAGCCGCCCGATACCGTGCTTGCCACCCAAAGCGTTGAGTTCGGTCAGGATCGTGGCTGGGGACATGGCCTGCCCGTTGATCGCGGTGGCGTCGCCCTTCTCGAACGTGATCTCAACGATTTCGGGCTGGTCGGGCGCATCTTCGGGGTTCACAGTGCGCTGGTAGACATAATCGGGCGCATCGACGGCGGGATCTTCGAGCACCTTGCCCTCTGACGAGGTGTGCAGCAGGTTCGCATCCACCGAGAAGGGGGCTTCGCCGCGCTTGTCTTTGGCGATGGGGATCTGGTTGGCTTCGGCAAATTCCAGCAAGCGCGTGCGCGAGGTCAGATCCCATTCGCGCCAAGGCGCGATGACCTTGATTTCGGGGTTGAGCGCATAGGCCGAGAGTTCGAACCGGACCTGATCGTTGCCCTTGCCGGTCGCGCCATGCGCCACGGCATCGGCCCCTGTCTGGGCGGCAATTTCAACCAGCCGCTTGGAGATGAGCGGGCGCGCGATCGAGGTGCCCAAAAGATACAACCCCTCATAGAGCGCGTTAGCGCGGAACATGGGGAAGACGAAATCGCGGACGAATTCCTCGCGCAGATCTTCGATATAGATATTCTCTGGCGCGACGCCCAGCATCTCGGCCTTGGCGCGCGCTGGCTCCAGCTCTTCTCCCTGCCCCAGATCGGCGGTGAAGGTGACCACTTCGCAGTCATATTCGGTCTTGAGCCATTTGAGGATGATCGAGGTATCCAGCCCGCCCGAATAGGCAAGCACGACTTTCTTGGGGGCGTTGGTCATGGGGGCTCCGGTCACACTTTGCGGTTTCGCATCCGTCTATTGGCTTTGCTGCCTCTGGGCAAGGGGGCGCGATTGAAACCCGTGAGCCGGTTCATAGATGTTGGCTGTCAGGAGGGGATATGGTCGCGCAACATCTGGAACAGAAGAACCGCAAGCAATGGTCATCCGAACCGGCCTTTGTGTTTTCGATGGCAGCGGCTGCGGTAGGGCTGGGGAACCTGTGGCGCTTTCCCTATATGGTGGGTGAAAATGGCGGGGCGGCGTTTATTGTCGCCTATCTGCTGGCGCTTGTTGTGGTGGCGATGCCGGTCATGATGCTGGAAGTCGCTGCCGGGCGTTTGCGGCAGGGGTCGGTCGTGACGACCTATCGCGGCGCGACGCGGCTGGGCACGGCCTATGGCTGGGCTGTCGTTGTGCTGACCATTGTGATTACCAGCTATTATCTGGTGATTACCGGCTGGACGCTGGGATATGCGGTCGATGCCGTTCGTCTTGAATTGCAGGATTTCGAGGATTTCACCGCAGGCTATAACTCGGTCTGGTATTTCCTGATTGTCACTGCGCTTGCGGGGCTGGTCCTGTTGCGCGGGGTGCGCGCGATTGAAGCGCTGTCCAAGCTGCTGATGCCGTTACTGGTGCTGATGATTGCGGCCCTGGTCGGCGTGGCGGCAACCATGCCCGGCTGGTCGGATGCGGTGGCGTTCATGACAACATGGGAAGCGGGTGCCTTGCATGTGCCGGAATTGTGGTTCTTCGCATTTGGTCAAGCCTTCTACACGCTGGCAATTGGTCAGGGCTATCTGGTCACCTATGGCAGCTATATCCCGCGCAAGACCAATGTGCCGCGCGCAACGCTTATTGTTGCAGCAACGGAAACAACAATCGCGCTCATGGCCGGATGGATGATCTTCCCCTTCGTCTTTTCTTATGGGATGGACCCGGGCGCGGGCAGTGATCTGGCCTTTTCGACATTGCCGCGTGTCTTTGAAGAAATGGAGATCGGCCTCTGGCTGGCTATCGCCTTTTTCGGAATGTTCTTTGCTGCGGCCTTCTCTAGCTGTCTGGCGGGGCTGAAAGTGATTATCGCGGCCTTTGCCGAGGAATTGCGCCTGTCCAATGCGCGCGCTGTCGGTTTGACCGCGGCGCTGATGTTCGGGCTTGGCCTGCCTTCGGCGCTGAGTTTCAGCCCTGTGCAACTGAGTGTTGCAGGTATGCCGTTTCTGGATTTTCTGGACCAGTTCGGCGGCACCAATGTCATCATCGCCTCTGGTGTGATCGGGGCGGGGCTGCTGTGTTGGGTCTTGCCGCCTGCGCGGGTGGTCTATGCGCTGGGGGCCAAAAGCCGCTGGTGGTCATGGCGGATCTTCATTGTCGGGCGCAGCCTGCCCTTCGCGGCAGTTGCGTTTCTTGTCTGGCGGCTGGTATCAGGGACGGATTGAACAGGGGATAGCGCGATGACCAAGCGGCTGGAGCTTTTGCGCGGGGTGGTCCACCCGTGGCATCACGACCATTTCGGGCATATGAATGTGCGCCATTATGCGCCGTTCTTCGATGACGCGACCTATCATCTTTGGACGCGGCTGGGGCTGGCCTATCGTGACATGCAGGCGGACCATGGCGTGCATCTGGTGACAGCACAAGCGACCACGCGCTTTGTGCAGGAACTGACGGCCGGGGACCTGATCGTGATAGATGGCAGTGTCGAGAAGCTGGGCACCAAAAGTTGCAGCTTTCATTTGCGGATGCTGCATGCCGATACGGGCGCGATTCATGCGACCTATGATCTGGTCGAGGTGATATTTGATCCAATGACACGCAAATCCGCCCCCATGCCACAGGCCGTCCAGGCGCAGCTGGAAACCTGGATGGTCGCGCAATGAGCGAATTTGCCAAGGCCGCGCAGGCGGCCACCGTTGACATGCGCGATGTGTTCGAGGCCACGCCGCTGGCGCGCAATGACCATCTTTCCAAACGCTTTGGCGCGGATATCTGGCTAAAGCGCGAAGACCTCAGCCCCGTGCGCAGCTATAAGATACGCGGCGCGTTCAATGCGATGCGCAAGCGCCTTGCCACCCACCCCGGCCAGCGCCATTTCGTTTGCGCAAGTGCGGGCAATCATGCGCAGGGCGTGGCCTTTGCCTGTCGTCATTTCGGGGTGAAGGGCACGATCTTCATGCCGGTGACAACGCCGCAGCAGAAAATCATGAAAACGCGCACTTTTGGTGGTGATCAAGTCGAGATTACGCTTGTGGGCGATATATTTGACCAGGCCTTGTCAGCGGCGCAGGAATATTGCACCGAACAGGGCGCGCATTTTCTGTCACCCTTCGACGATGATGATGTGATCGAGGGGCAGGCCAGTGTCGCGGTCGAGATGCTGGAGCAGTTGGGCCGCGCGCCTGATCTGGTGATCTTGCCCGTTGGCGGTGGCGGGCTGAGTGCAGGTGTCACCCGCTATCTGACCGAGACGGGCGCGGCCACTGCCCTGCGCTATGTCGAGCCGTTGGGCGGGGCCAGTCTGCAAGCCGCGCTAAGCGCAGGCGAGCCGGTCACGCTGGAGCGGCTGGACAGTTTCGTGGACGGTGCCTCTGTCGCGCGGATCGGGGCGCGCACGTTCCAACACCTGCACCAGATCGATCCCGCCCATTTGCTGATCGCGCCAGAGAACCGCATTTGTGTCACGATGCTGGAAATGCTGAATGTCGAAGGGATCGTGCTGGAACCTGCCGGCGCGCTGGCGGTCGATATCCTGCCTGCCCTTGGCGCAGAACTGGTCGGCAAGACAGTTGTCTGCCTGACATCGGGGGGGAATTTCGACTTTGAGCGCCTGCCAGAGGTGAAAGAGCGTGCGATGCGCCATATGGGAACCAAGAAATACCTGATGCTGCGCTTGCCACAGCGCCCCGGCGCCTTGCGCGATTTTCTGGAAACACTGGGGCCGGAAGATGATATTGCGCGGTTCGAGTATCTGAAAAAGACTGCGCGCAATTTCGGGACTGTCCTGATCGGCATCGAGACGCAGCAGCCAGAGAATTTCGACAGCCTGTTTGCGCGCATGTCCGCGAAGGGGTTCAGGTTCACAGATATTACTGATGATGATGTGATTGCGGGTTTCGTGATCTGACAGGCAACATGGGCAGGCGATGTTGCGCTGCTACCCGGCAGTCGTGATCCTGTCGCGCCATTCTTGTTCAAACCGGGCGAAGGTGGATGGAAACAGGATCATGAATTCTGCCTTCTGGCTGATGAAATCGGCGTTGCGCGCGGCGAGTATCTCACCTTCGTCGCAAATGGCCGCCACATCCTGAAAACCAAGGTTCAGCGCGGCCCCTTTCAGGAAGTGAAAGGAATTTCGATGTTCACCGGGAGATTGCGCAGCTTGCAGGGCGGCAAGACCCTCTGTGACCTCGGACATGAATACCTGTAGCACCTCGGCAAAACCGTCTTCGCCAAATTCCGCATAAAGTTCCGCTACATGCGCCCAGTTAATCATGTTTTGCCCTTCCAGTCTTTCGCGAAACCTATCGCACAAAACTCCTAACATCCTCTTACGCAAATGCCCTGAACACAGAGAAAAGAAAGTGTCTGCAACCCCCATCAGCTTTACGGCTGCTTAAGAAAGCCCTGCGAGAACACAAAGAGCAAGAGAGTGCACATTAGTTAGTTTTCGGGTCCAGTTGCGTGGCGCATCAAATCAAGAAACCTTCGATCGCGGTTGAGGCGCGCAAATTCGCGTTGATCGTCGATGATAGTCGCGCACAGCGGATGACCTTTGCGCGGCATCTGCAAGGCTGGGGCTATCAGACTTGCGAAGCCGCGTCTGGCCTCGAAGCGCTTGAGGCCTGCGCCAAGCAGCATTTCGATCTTATCCTGTCAGATTGGGTCATGCCCGAAATGGATGGGCTGGAATTCTGCCGCAACTTTCGCGCCAATCAGAGGGACCGGTACAGTTACTTTATTCTGCTGACATCGAAAAACGACAAGACCGCTGTGGCCGAAGGGCTGAATGTCGGCGCGGATGACTTCTTGCCCAAGCCCGTTTCCCCCGTGGAACTGCGCGCAAGGATCGCTGCCGGGGAACGCCTGCTGGCGATGGAACGAGAAGTCCGCGCGGCACTTGATGAATTGCGAAAACTCTATGACGCCGTGGATCGCGACCTTATGGAGGCGCGCAGGTTGCAACAATCACTGATCCGCAAACGTCATCACGATCTGGATGGCAGCACCTTGTCGCTGCTGTTGCAATCATCAGGCCATGTCGGCGGGGATATGGTGGGCACTTTCATCATCTCTACGGCGCGAATCGGGGTCTATGCCATTGACGTGTCGGGGCATGGGGTCGCTGCGGCCATGCTGGGGGCCCGTGTTGCGGGGTTGTTTTCCGGGGGTGAGCACCATCAGAATATCGTGGTGATCCGTGATCCGCGAACCGGCAAACCGCGTGCAGGCGATCCGCATGAAGTTGCCACGCGCATCAATGAACTGATGCTGGAAGAATTCGATACAGAAACCTATCTGACCATCGCCTATGCCGATATTGATCTGCAAACCGGCAAGTTGCGGCTGGTTCAGGCAGGCCACCCGCACCCTGTTATTCAACGGGCAGATGGCCGGATTGAATATATCGGTGAAGGGGGCCTGCCCATCGGTTTGATCCCGAATGCCAGTTTCGCGACAATCGAGGCGCAACTGATGCCGGGGGACCGTTTGCTGTTGTATAGCGACGGGATTACCGAATGCACCAACCAGAATTCGCAGGAATTCGGTGAAGACGGTCTGAGGTCGGCCCTTGAAAAACTTGCCCATCTGAAGGGGGTCGATTTTGTCGATGCCCTGAAATGGGAATTGATGCACTGGGCTGGCAAAGATGAGTTTGAGGATGATGTCTCGGGGGCGTTGCTGGAATTTGATCGAGCAAAGGACATCTCGGAGGCGCAAGCGCGCTTCTATCGCGGGGTACCGGTCGGCGACTGAGCCGCATTGCACGCAACCGGATCACAAGGATCAACCGGGGCAAGCCTGATGGCAGGCAGCACCGTTCAGGTCGGCCTTTCCGCAGTTTTCCACGTGGTCGCGCAGCAATTGCGCGCATTCGGGGCATTTCGTCCCTACCGCATGGCCTGCAAGCAAGACAAAGCCGGGATCGCACTTGGCCCTTGGGTGTGACTTCCTATATGGAGGGGCCAGACATGCGGCAGTCCCTCTGCCAGACAAGACAAGGAAAAGCTACATGAGCTTCGGCGCACAGATCGCCTGGGATGACACCGTCCTGCCCTTCCAGCTGGATAGCAGCGATATCCGCGGCAGGGTCGCGCGGCTGGATACCGCATTGGAGCGGGTGCTTGCACGCCATGACTATCCGCCCGCGGTCGAGGCGCTTGTTGCCGAAGCCACACTGCTGACAGCGATGATCGGCCAGACAATCAAGCTGCGCTGGCGGTTGTCCGTGCAAGTGCGCGGCAGCGGGCCAATCCGGCTGATTGCGACCGACTACTATGCCCCCACAGAAGACGGCGCGCCTGCGCGCATCCGCGCCTATGCCAGTTTCGACAAAGAGCGTGTTGTCCCCAATGGCCCCGCTTTCGAGCAGATTGGCAAAGGTTATTTTGCAATTCTGATCGACCAAGGCCCGGATATGACGCCTTATCAGGGAATCACACCGATTGCGGGAACATCCTTGTCCGATTGCGCCGAAGCCTATTTCGACCAGTCCGAGCAGTTGCCCACGCGGTTCGAGCTTAGCTTCGGGCGCGCGATTTTGCCCGGTCAGCCCGAGAAATGGCGCGCCGGTGGCGTGATGCTGCAACATATGCCGCAAGCCTCGGGCACCAGCCCGCGCGCAGGCGAAAGCATTGCCGAGGACTGGTCACGCGCAAACCTGCTGCTCGACACAGTAGAGGAGTTGGAACTGGTTGGCCCCAGCGTGCAGCCGCCTGAATTGCTGTTGCGCCTGTTCCATGAGGAAGCTCCGCGGGTGTTTGACCCGCAAGCGGTGCATTTCGGCTGTTCGTGTTCGGAAGACAAGGTCCGTCAAAGCCTGTCGATCTATTCGGCCAAGGATATTTCCACCATGACCACCCCCGAAGGCACCGTGACCGCCGACTGCCAGTTTTGCGGGGCACATTATGTGATGGACCCTGCCGAACTGGGCTTCGAGGCAAAGGGCGATGACGACTGACCCGATTGAACAATTGCGCCGCGCGCTTGCCGTTCCTTGGCAAGGTTCGAGCGATTTTGACCTGAACCCGGGCGTCGTGCTGCCGGAAAACCGGGTGTTGCGGCCCGCTGCGGTGTTGGTGGGGGTGTCGCGCACACCGGACGGGCCGCGTTTGGTGCTGACCAAGCGCGCGTCGCATCTGCGCAACCACCCCGGCCAGATCGCTTTTCCCGGCGGGCGGCAGGACAAGGGCGATGCAGACCTTGTCGCCACCGCCTTGCGCGAGGCAGAGGAGGAAATCGGCCTGCCTGCCGATGCGGTCGAGGTGTTGGGCGCCCTGCCCGCGCATGAAACCGTGACGGGCTTTATGGTCACGCCTATTCTGGCCGAGATCACGCGCGACTTCATCCCGCGCCCTGACCCCGGCGAGGTGGCCGAGATTTTTGCCACACCCCTTGCCCATGTCACCGACCCTGCGCGGTTTCGGGTGGAACGGCGTATCTGGCGTGGGACATGGCGAAATTACTACATCGTGCCTTGGGGGCCGTATTACATCTGGGGGGCCACTGCGCGTATTCTGCATGGTCTGGCCGAAAGGACGGGGCCGTGCAGATAAAGGACGCATGGCTGCACGCGCCAGCCCCCCAGCAGGTGCTACACCTGATCGCGGCTGCGGGGTATCAGGCGTATGTTGTGGGCGGATGTGTGCGCAATTCGCTGATGGATGTGCCGGTAACCGATATCGACATTGCGACCGATGCACGGCCGGAAACTGTTATTGCATTGGCCGAAAATGCCGGTTTGCGCGCGGTGCCCACCGGGATCGAACATGGCACGGTGACATTGGTGGCCGATGGGCAAGGTTTTGAGGTCACGACCTTTCGCTGCGATGTTGAAACGCATGGACGCCATGCCACTGTCGCCTTTTCCAGCGACCTGCGCGAAGATGCCACGCGGCGCGATTTCACCATGAATGCGCTTTATGCCCGTGCAGATGGCACGGTGCTGGACCCTTTGGGGGGCTTGCCGGACCTGCATGCGCGGCGGGTGCGGTTCGTGGGCGATGCAAATGCACGCATCCGCGAAGATTACCTGCGTATCCTGCGATTTTTCCGATTTCATGCGCAATATGGTGACCCGGCGCAAGGGCTGGACCCCGATGCGCTGGCCGCCTGTGCAGCAGGGGTGGAGGGGTTGGACCGGCTTTCGCATGAGCGGATCGGGGCCGAGATGCGCAAGCTGTTATCCGCGCATGATCCTGCCCCTGCGGTGGGTGCAATGGCCCAATGCGGCGCGCTGGCGCGCGTGCTGCCGGGCGCGCAACCAGAAGGGCTAGCGGTGCTGGTTCATCTGGAACAGGACACCGCGCCGGACTGGCTGCGTCGCTTGCTGGTTCTGGGCGGCCAGACAGACCATTTGCGCCTGACCCGGCGCGAGGCGCGCGACATGGACAAGATGCGCGCGGCCCTGGCCGAAATGACGCGGTCGGCTGAGATGGCGTATCGCATGGGCGCGGATCTTGCGCGCAATGTTGTGCTGGCGCGCGCCGCCCTGTTTGAGACGCCCTTGCCCCCCGATTGGCAAGATTGCATCGCACGCGGTGCAACTGCGCGCTTTCCCCTGCGCGCGCAGCATTTGCCCCATCTGCAAGGGCCGCAACTTGGGGCGCAGTTGCGCGCGCTGGAAGATCGCTGGATCGCCTCGAATTTCAGCTTGAGCAAGACAGAGTTGTTGGCCTGACTGGCCTTTGGCCCCCGCCGGCCCTATATCTGACATCTGGATTGGGGGCGATGTGTTACAAAAACTGACCACACAGACGGAAGACTACGCAGAAGACAACAAGCCTGGTCCTGCGCAGCGTCTTGCCGGGCTGATTGACGCGTTTGAGCCTGCGCCGGGCGCCCCGCCACGTAGCCTCTGGGCGTTTATGTTGTGGTCAGTGCGCGGGGCTTGGCCTGTCTTGTTGCTGGCGGCGGTGATCTCTGCATTGGTGGGCACAACCGAGGTCATCTCGGCGCTGTTGCTGGGCTTGATTATCGACGCGGTGGTTGAAACCGGCCCTGTCGAGTTTCTGGCCCAGCATATGTGGCTGGTGGTCAGTTTCATTTTCTTCTTCGTCATCCTGCGCCCGGTCGCCTTTGGCCTGTCCTCGGCGGCCAATTCGATCGTGGTGCAGCCCAATGTCTATGTGCTTGTGCAATCGCGGCTGAACCGCTGGACATTGGGCCAGCCGGTTACGTTTTTCGACAATGACTTCGCGGGCCGGATTGCGCAAAAACAGGTCCAGACCGCGCGCGCGCTAACCGATGTGGCGAATGAGACGATCAATACGATGGCTTTCGCGCTGGCCTCGATCATCGGCTCGGTCATCTTGCTGCTGACGATTGACGCGCGCATTGCCCTTGCGCTGGCGGTGTGGCTGGTGGGCTATCTTGCGCTGATCCGGTATTTTCTGCCACAGGTGCGCAAACGCTCTGGCGCGCGGGCAGGGGCGCGCGCGCAGGTCAGCGGGCAGGTGGTGGACACGATCACCAATATCAAGACCGTCAAGCTGTTCGCCCATTCCGATTTCGAGGACCGCGCCGCGCTGAATGCGATGGGTGTATTTCGGGACCGCGCGGTTGAATTTGGCGAAGTGCAGGCATGGTTCCGCTTCTGGTTGATGGTGGTGGCCGGTGTGCTGCCGGTCTTGCTGATCGGTGGCACGTTGTGGCTGTGGATGCTGGGACAGGCAACGCCGGGGGCGATTGCGGCAGCGGGCGCCGTGGCCATCCGAATTGCGCAAATGACGGGTTGGGTCAGTTTCGTGCTGATGGCGATTTATGGCAATCTGGGTGAGGTCGAAGATGGGATGAAAACCCTGACCAAACCCTCCAACCTGCAAGACGCAACCGATGCTGTGGAACTGGGCCGCGTGACGGGTGCGCTGCATTTTGACAATGTCAATTTCGCCTATGGCCGCCAGACCGGCGGGGTCGAGGGGTTGGCGCTGAAAATAACACCGGGCGAGAAGATCGGGATTGTCGGCGCGTCAGGCGCGGGGAAATCGACACTCGTGGCGCTGCTGCTGCGGCTGTATGACGTGGAAGACGGGCGCATCACCGTTGACGGGCAGGATATCCGGCAAGTCACGCAGGAAAGTTTGCGGCGCAATATTGCGATGGTCACGCAGGAAACCGCGATGTTCAACCGCTCGGCCTTTGAGAATATTCGTTATGGTCGCCCCGATGCGACATTGGCGCAGGTCCAGCAGGCGGCCCGCGCGGCAGAAGCGCATGAGTTTATTCTGGAGTTGCAAGACCATGAGGGGCGGCGCGGATATGATGCGCATCTGGGCGAACGTGGCGTGCGCCTGTCGGGCGGGCAGCGCCAGCGCATCGCCCTTGCCCGCGCATTTCTGAAAGACGCGCCGATACTGGTGCTGGATGAGGCGACATCGGCGCTGGATTCCGAGGTCGAGGCCGCTGTGCAAGACGCGCTGGAGCCGTTGATGGAGGGCAAAACCGTGCTGGCCATCGCGCACCGCCTGTCCACGATTGCCAAGCTGGACCGTATTATCGTACTGGATGATGGGCATATCATCGAACAGGGCACGCATGATGAACTGCTGACAGCGGGCGGCACCTATGCCCGTTTCTGGGCGCGGCAATCGGGCGGGTTTCTGGGTTTTGACGATGAAGCGGATATGACAGCCTGAAAAAGCGCGTGAGGGGGCGAAGTGACTGATCTTGAGCATATCACCCCAGTGGATTTCGGGCGCAGTCTACGCGGGATCGGGGTGAACCTTCTGTGTCGTGACGTGATGGGAATGGCTGCGTTCTTACACGATGTCTTTGATCTGGAAATCCATCGCGCAAGCAAGGATTTCGCGATCATCCGTCATGGTGACTGGATGATGCAATTGCACGCGGATGCAACCTATCACGCGCACCCGCTTTTGACCCTTGTGCCAGAGTTGCCCCCGCGCGGAACCGGCGTGCAGATTTACCTGTTTGGCGTGGACCCCGATCAGGCCGTTATGCGCGCGCCAGTCGAGATGGTGCTGGAGCAGCCTGCCGATAAACCACACGGGTTGCGCGAGGCGACGATCCTGTCGCCCGAAGGCTATGCCTTCAGCCCTGCCCGTGTGGTGTGACTGGTGGCTGGCAAAGCGTGACGGGGTGTTTCGAGGGCTTTGCGGACGGTGGACTAACGCACCAAGCGCGGCTTAGCGCCCAGTGCCGCAAAGTCCCGCAAGACAACCTTTCATGACAGATCGAAGAAAGTTTTTGTCTGTTACATGACGCCGTGCTAAGCCCGTCGCGAAATGGCGCCCCCTAAAGAAACAACAGGGCAGAAGATTTCAATAACTCAGCGCGTCATACAGGGGCCTCATGACTACCATCACCCGCCTTGGCCATCATGGCGACGGCATTGCCGAAGGACCGGTCTTTGTCCCGCGCGCTTTGCCAGATGAAGTTGTGACCGGCGAGATCGTACAGGGCCGGATGGAAGCGCCGCGTATCCTGACCCCTTCTCCCTTGCGCATCAAGGCGCCCTGCCCGCATTACCGCAATTGCGGCGGCTGTGCGCTTCAGCATGCGCAAACCGATTTCGTGACCGAGTGGAAAGAAGGCGTGATCCGGCAGGCCTTGGCCGCGCAAGGGTTGATCGCCGAATTTCGTGCACCCCATATCTCGCCCCTGCACAGCCGGCGGCGCGCCAGTTTTGCGGGACGCAGGCTGAAAAAAGGCGCTTTGGTGGGCTTTCACGCCCGCGCGTCCGATGTGATTACGCCGGTGCCTGACTGCCTGATCCTGCATCCCGACCTGACCGCCGCCCTGCCCCTGCTGGAAGATTTGACCGCCCGTTTCGGGGCGCGCAAAACCACGCTGTCACTGTCGCTGACACGTTCTGATGCAGGGCTTGATCTGGCGGTCACCGGTGGCAAACCGCTGGATGATGATATGCGCGCAGACCTGGGCCAATGGGCGGGGCAAGTCGGGCTTGCGCGGCTGGCATGGGAGGGCGAAGTGATCGCGCAGGCACAGCCGCCGTTTCACCAGATCGGGCGCGCGCAGGTCACCCCGCCCCCCGGTGCCTTTTTGCAAGCGACAAAACCGGCCGAGCACGCCCTACAGACTGCCGTGGCCGAAGGTGTCGGCGATGCCGCCCAAATTCTGGACCTGTTCGCAGGCTGTGGCACCTTTACCCTGCCCTTGGCAGAGCGCGCGGAATTGCACGCGGTCGAGGGGGAGGCCGAGATGTTGCGCGCATTGGATGCGGGCTGGCGGCAGGCAACGGGCCTCAAACGCATCAGCCACGAGGCGCGCGACCTGTTCCGCCGCCCGATGCTGCCTGCCGAGCTGAAAAAATTCGAGGGGGCCGTGATCGACCCCCCCCGCGCTGGTGCCGAAGCACAGACTGTCGCGCTGGCCGGTTCAACCATTCCGCGCATTGCGGCTGTGTCCTGCAACCCCGCTACTTTCGCGCGCGATGCAAAAATCCTTGTTGCGGGCGGCTATCGCCTTGAATGGGTGCAAATGGTCGATCAATTCCGCTTCAGCCCACATGTGGAGCTTGCAGCCAAGTTCACAAGATAGCATATCGCGCCCTAAAGCCGAAAATTGGGGGCGCGTAATGTTAAGCCGTGAACAGACTGCCGCATTTCTGGACCAGCCTTGGGTGCGGAACGGGATTATCGTTGTCATCATCTTCAACGCGATCCTGTTGGGAATGGAGACATCGGACACGCTGATGGGCATTGCCGGGCCATTGATCCTTGGTTTGGACATGGCTTGCCTGACCATTTTCGTGGTGGAGCTGGTGTTGAAATTCCACGCGCAGCGCGGGAAATTCTGGCGCTCTGGCTGGAATATCTTTGATTTCCTGATCGTCAGCATCTCGCTTGTGCCCGGGGCACAAGGCTTTAGCGTATTGCGGGCTTTGCGTATTCTGCGTCTGTTGCGTGTGGTGTCGGTCAGCCCGAATTTGCGCAGGGTGGTCGAGGGGTTCATCAAGGCCCTTCCCGGCATGGGATCGGTATTCTTGCTGATGGGGATGTTGTTTTACATCGGCGCGGTCATGGCCACCAAGCTGTTCAAGGAAAGCTTTCCTGACTGGTTCGGCGATCTGGGCAATTCGGCCTATACGCTGTTCCAGATCATGACGCTCGAATCGTGGTCCATGGGAATCGTCCGCCCTGTGATGGAAGCCTATCCCTATGCATGGGCCTTTTTCGTGCCCTTTATCATGGTCACGACATTTGCGGTAGTGAACCTGCTGGTCGGTCTGATCGTCAATTCGATGCAGGACGCCCATGCCGCCGAAAGCAATCAGGCAACCGAGGATTACCGCGACGAGGTGCTTAAACGCCTTGCGGCAATCGAGGCGCGCCTGAATGCCCAAGAGCGTGACAAGGCACCGCCAGCCGAATGACGCATCCGTGATCGTGCATGCAACAGGACTTGGCAGAAGCGTGCCATTGAGGCATGGTGATTGGAAAAAATCCTGAGGCAGTCATAATGTTCTTTTTCCGTATCTTCGCCGCGCTGGCGCTGGTCGCTGTCGTGGCATCGTGCAGTGCTCCGCCAAGCAAGTTTCGTACATATAAAGGCCCCGAGGTCACACAGGTTGTCGTGCACAAGACTGCGCGGCGTATGGACCTTTGGCACCACAACCGTCTTTTGCGCAGTTTCCATGTGCAACTGGGTGGCAATCCTTTCGGCCATAAGCAGCATGAGGGCGACCGCCGCACCCCCGAGGGCGATTACATCATCGATCGGCGCAACCCAAACAGCCGGTTCCATCTGTCGATCGGCATTGATTACCCGAATGAGGCAGACAAGGAACGCGCCGAGGAAAACGGGTGGAAACCGGGTGGCGATATCTTTATCCACGGGCGCGGCCCGCGATTCCAACATGCGCGGGGCGATTGGACAGATGGCTGTATCGCTGTGTCCGACCGTGAGATGGAAGACATCTACGCGATGGTGCGCGATGGAACGCCCATACGCATATATCCCTAAGCTGGTGGCCGCTGTGGGAGTCGAACCCACACGCCCTTGCGAGCAACGGATTTTAAGTCCGGTCTGTCTACCAGTTCCAGCAAGCGGCCAGCGTTGCAGTGGTCTAGACTGTGGCGCTGGCAGCTTCAAGCCCAGAGTGGCACAGCATGGTCGTTCTGCACCTGACATCAAGGCGTCCCTTACGTGACACAGCTTAGTTCAGCGAGATCACAATCCGATAGGCGCGCCGGAAACGAAGCCGCGTATCGTCGGGCAGCGGCCTGACGCCCTTGATTGCGCGCGCGTCATGATCCGACAACCGTCGAAACTTTCGCGGTATCCTTGTGTCAGGTGACAACGCTTAGTCGCCGTGCAACAGGATACCCGAAACCGGAACAAGTGAGACTTGCCCACTGCGCCGGTCTTCACGCCACATTTCGATCGCCTCAAGGGTTTCTTCGTTAGAGGCATTGCCAAAAACGATCACCTGACCGATCTGGGCGGCCTGAAACACGGCGCGGTCAAGAAAGCGCCGAATGGTAAAGGCATTCTCATTTCCTGCACCCAGAACCCGGAATATCTCGGAATGTGCAATGCCCGCCGCGTCAGAGGCGCGCGCGGCCTGTGTCAAACCGCCCGCAAATGTCAAAAGACCATGCCCGTCTTGCGCCAGCACTGGCAACACCTCACGCAGCAATCCTGCGTTTCGGGCAAAGCCGTTCTCTGGCAGGTCCATCACCCCCACGGCCAATGGTAGAACAGAAAAATAGGCATTCAGTGATACATCAAGATCAGATGCGGTGGCGCCCGATGGCAGGTCAGCCGCAAGGATGACAACTTCCTTGCCAGCCGCATGATATATTTCTGCCGCCTCGGTCGCGCTGCTGTCCATTGGGTTCAGTGCGACTGTGAACGGATATTCAAGCGCGGCCAGATCGCGCCGTATCGGCATTGGCAGGCCCTCATCCAACAGGATGATGGCCATCTTGTCGCCGGTGCTATCCCCGGGCTGATACAGCGAGTTGCGCAACAATGCGGGCCGCTGGTCCACCTCTGGCAAAGGGGATTGATCGACAACGATGGACGCATCTGACCCCTCGCCAATCAGGGGCAGACCGGACACGCGCAGACCGGGCATGGCTTGCGGCTCAACCTCGGGAAGCTGTTCTTCAGGGGCATCGGCGTCGGGGCCTATGCTGGCCTCTGGCGCGTCATCCACTGGCGCAATGGGCGCAGGGGGCTGGAACTGGTCGCCGCCGACCCCCGCATCCGCCTGCGGGACAGATGCGATTGCGGTCGGCAGAGATGATCTTTCAGGCTGATCTTCGGCACCCGGCGTTTCAGGTGCGCCATCCTCTGACAATGCCTCGGTCGCCGGGGCACCGTCTTGATCGACCTCTGGGCGGTGCTCTGCTAGGGGCACGTCGCTGTCAGTAGCATCGGCAAGGGCATCGGTATCTTCGGTCGTGACCTCGGTTTCAGGCAAATCGACAGTTTCCGCGACATCAGGCGCAGAAACTTCGGAAACCGGCTCATCAGTCATAGCATCGTCTGCGGCCACATCCTCTGACACGACATCATCAGTCGCCAT
>SLAT01000307.1 GCA_007126715.1 Roseinatronobacter sp. | reverse complement strand
AGCTGAATGAGACCGCCGCCCGTTGCGGCTCCTTCATTGCGCGATAGTCACGAGACCCGGTCGTATTTTCAGCCCCCGCCGCTATCTTCGGTCAGACCACCCGCCGGATCGTCTTCTCGCTGACCCGGAAGAGGCTAGAGGCTTGCAATCTCAGGAATCGGGCACATCTCCGCGTCGCGCATCCGTTTCACCTCGGCCTTCTGAGCTCGACTTTGTACATTTCTTGACGCTACGCGGCGAAGCATAAGGCTTGTGCCATTCGTATGATGCGTTCCGGGGGGATTTTATCGCGTTCTCGGTGTGGCGCGGAGCGTGCAGAAATGTCTCCGACCCATAGTGAGAAGCGGACGGCCCCGATTGCATCGGAGAAGGTAAGATGGGTCTTTCGGTACCAGGCTGCGGCATAGGGAGAGCTTGCACTGGTCAGAAGATCGGCAGCCCAGAGTATAATCAGACTGTACAAACCGAGCAAAACGGGCGTTGTGCGCGCGATAGCTTTGTCGGACCATTGGCGTTGCGTTTCGACCCCGAGATGGGCGCGGGTTTCTGCGAAGGTGACTTCGACCTGCCATCGCCTGACGAACAGAGCGATGATCTCGGCCGGTTGCAGCGTGACATCTGTGCTGAAGAAGGCCTGTGGGTCTCTGCGCCCTTCAGGATCACGGACCAGGACCCAGCGGATCGTTGCAGGCGTGTTGCCCGGGCGATACCAGATTGCGATGTCAGAGGTGATTTCAAGCTCCTTGTTCTGCTTATGGCCGTACCAGGCAGAAACGCAGATCCTGTGCCAAACCGTTGCCGGGTTTGACAGAAGCGTTTTGAGTTTGGGCAGGGGTGCGCCTTTTTGTGCAGGACGGCCAAGGCTGTGTCGAGATCGCTCGGGTGGTTTCTCGAAGAGATTGGCATCCAACCGCAACCTGCTGATAAGCGTGGCGTGCTGCTTGACGGCCTGCACCAGATCATGGGTCCCGAAGCTGCTATCTCCGACAAAGATGAAATGCCGCTCGGGTAGCCATCGGCACAGCTGCATGATCCCCTGACGTGCCCAGTCTGTAAGCGTCTTGTGCCGTCTGCCCTGCTTGGTATTTGCGCGCTCCGAAGGCGCAAGCAGTGTCAACACAGGCAAGGCTTTCACGACACCGGCCCAAGGCACAGGCGCCAAGACCATGAAGCTGAGCCATCGCAAGCCGCTGGCTTTTACAAAATGGCCATGACTGGAGCGGACAGGATCTCGGTAGATGCCACGTGCTGTAATCGAGCGCCCCCAACGGCGCTCAATTGTATCGTCAAGGCCGATGACAATAGCTCCCTCCGGCACAAGGCGCGCAACAATCAGTGTCAGCACGATGCCGGCAAGTGCGCGTGGGTTCCATCGCGCACGGTTCAGGACATGATGATACTTCGCGAAGCCGGGGTCGCGCGTGCGTCCTGTCATACGCAAACAGGCAGTCACGGTGCGCTTGCCCGGCGCGAGGATGCAGCCCATGATCAGCACAAGCACATGTTGCCAGCTTGGGGCGGTGAACTGGGAGCGGAACGCACCCATCCAAATGTGCAGGATCTGGGGGACCGCGTCCCCCGCTTGAGGCGGGTCAACAGGATGATGTGTCATCCCATGTTTCGAATCCGTCAAACCGGATCATGCAAGATGGCTGTCTGCGGCAAAGTGAATCACCTGACCTTGCGAGAGAAGTTTGATAGCGTGTTGTCATGAACGAAACAGAAATCGCGCAGCGTATCGAAGCCTTTGATGCCGCCAATGGCGGCGGCGTTGGCTACTACACGGACAAAGGGGCGTTCCACCTCTATCTCCTCGACACCGAGGCTCCAATCGCCCGACTGAAACCTGTCGGAAAAGGGGACGAGGTCAGGCTCAGCTACTGGTCACACAGACGCAGATGGGAGGACATCGGCGACATGGGCGGCGTCATTCTCCCACTCGACGAGGCCCTCGAATTCATCGCAAATGAAGCCGTCTTCTGGACCTGGACTTGACTAAAAATGTACAAAGTCGAGCTCAGATAACCCCGTTTTGCTGTATTGCAACGGCTCAGTAAAAGCTTTGCGGGTCAATATCCACTGCAAGGCGCAGGCCGCGTGGCAGCTTGTGCGGCTTGATCCAGGCCGCGACAGCCGCCTGCAATGCAGCGCCCTTCGGCGCCTTGACCAGCAGCCTGACCCTGTGCATCCCGCGAATACGCGCAATCGGCGCAGGGGCGGGGCCGAAAACCTGCGCGCCGATCGCACGCAGGGGCGCGTCTGCCTGTGCCAACCGCGTGCCCAGTTCAAACGCAGGCTCCAATGCCGGGGCCGACAGGATCACCCCCGCAAGCCGCCCATGCGGGGGCATGCGCAGAGCTTCGCGCTGTGCGGATTCGCTTTGCCAGAATGCCTCCTCCTCGCCCGACAGAATCGCCCGGATCACCGGATGATCGGGCTGGCTGGTCTGAACCAGCGCACGCCCCGGCTTGTCCGCGCGCCCTGCCCGCCCGGATACCTGCCGCACAAGCTGAAAGACCCGCTCTGCCGCGCGCAGATCGGACCCAGACAGCCCCAGATCGGCGTCAATCACGCCCACCAATGTCAGGTTGGGAAAATTATGGCCCTTTGCCACGATCTGCGTGCCAATGATGATATCCGCCTCTCCGCCCGCGATCACGGCAATCTGGTCTTTCAGCGCGCGGGCAGAGCCGAACAGGTCGGATGACAGCACCGCCACACGCGCGTCAGGCCACAGCGCGCGGGCCTCTTCCTCCAGCCGCTCGACCCCCGGCCCGACCGGGGCAAGACGATCCTCAGCGCCGCAGGCCGGACATTTCGCAGGCATCGGCGCAGTTGCCCCGCATTGATGGCAAACAAGCCGCTTGAGGAACCGATGCTCGACCATGCGCGCGTCACAATCGCTGCATTCCACCTGATGCCCGCAGGCCCGGCAGATCGTCAGCGGCGCATAACCGCGACGGTTCAGGAACAACAACGCCTGCTCGCCCTCGGCCAGCCTTGCGGTGACCGCCTTTTGCAATGTGGGCGAAACCCAGCGCCCAGAGGGCAGGTCTTTGGCACGCAGATCAATCGCGCGCATCTCGGGCAGGGTATTGGGGCCAAAGCGCGCTGTCAGATCAAGCCGCGCGTATTTTCCGGCGCGCGCATTGGCCCATGTCTCCAGTGACGGGGTGGCCGAAGCCAGCACCACCTGCCCCGCCGACATTGCCGCGCGCAGCACCGCCATATCGCGCGCGTGATACAAAACCCCCTCTTCCTGCTTGTAGGAACTGTCATGTTCCTCATCCACGACGATCAGCCCCAACTCACGAAACGGCAGGAACAGGGCCGAACGCGCACCCACCACAAGCTGCGCCGCCCCCTGCCCCACCATATGCCAGCAGCGCCGACGCTCGCTGAGGGTGACACCCGAATGCCATTCCGCAGGCCGCGCCCCGAACCGCTTTTCCACCCGTGTCAGGAATTCCGATGTCAGCGCGATTTCGGGCAAAAGGACCAGTGCTTGCCGCCCCTGCGCCAGACAGGCCGCGATAGCCTCCAGGTACACTTCCGTCTTGCCGGACCCTGTAACCCCCTTCAGCAGCGTGGTGCCATATGCGCCCGACTGAACCCCCGCCGCCAGCCGTGCCGCCGCCTGCGCCTGATCGTCTGTCAATTCCGGCCCCGGCAGCATGGGGTCTAGGCGTGGATAGGGCTGGTCGCGCAGGGCCTCGCGCTCCAACAGCGCGCCGGTTTGCACCAGCCCCCGCACCACACCGGAACTGACGCCCGCCGCCTGCGCCAATTCCCCCGGGGTCAGCCCCGCTCCGCCAAAACCGTCAAACACAGCCAACACTTTTTCGCGCGCCTCGGTCATGCGCGCGGGCGGGCTGTCGCTACGATACAACAACTTACGCGTGGCAGGGCCGCTGCCAAGGTCGGGCACACGGGTGGCCAGTCGCAGCATTGCGGGCAACGGGGTCAGCGTATAGTCGGCCACCCGGCCCAGAAAGGCGCGCAATTCCGCGCGCATGGGCACAGCCTCCAGCACGCGGATGACGGCGCGCAGTTTCGCGCGCGGGAAGCTGCCCTCTGCCGCGCCCCAGACCACCCCCATCACACGGCGCGGCCCCAGCGGCACCTCTACAAACGCGCCGATCCAGCATCCGCCTTCGGGGGCCAGATAATCCAGCACACGGCCCAAAGGCTCTGCTGTCAGCACCCCGCAGGGCGTGCCTTCATCGAAGAATTCAAGTGAGTCGGTGATTGGCATGGGTCAAGGGGGGTTCCGGCTGGGCAACGCTTCAGGTATGACGCGGGCAAACACTGGCTGCAACCCGAAGGGGCCTTACATGAAATTCTTTGTCGACACCGCCGATGTAGACGCAATCCGCGACCTGAACGATCTGGGCATGGTAGATGGCGTGACCACCAACCCCTCGCTGATCTTGAAATCAGGCCGTGATATCATCGAGGTCACGCGCGAGATTTGCGAGATCGTAGACGGGCCGGTTTCCGCCGAAGTTGTCGCATTGCAAGCCGATGCGATGATCGCCGAGGGCCGCAAACTGGCAGAGATCGCGCCGAATATCACCGTCAAACTGCCCCTGACATGGGACGGGCT
>SLAT01000134.1 GCA_007126715.1 Roseinatronobacter sp. | reverse complement strand
CTAGGTAATACAATCAAAACACGCAAGAGAGAAATCAACACCGCACGCAAAAAAAATCCAGAACCGAGAGAACCCCTCGCCGCAAACAGAGCGCACACTAACGGCAATAGCCACCACCGCGATGACGTGCGGTGTCATAGTGAAAGTGATCTTCGTGCATGCCATCTGAACCCGGTCCCAAAGTGGTTCCGAATGTGCCGCAGGCTGCGCGATGCATCTGCTGCAAGGCCCGCGCATGTTGCGAATCATGCCAATCTCGCAAAACCGACATCTCGGTGCCATCTGCGAGCTGGATTGCGCTGATGTCTATGGCCCGACCGCGCCCGTGTTCGGACACCCTTGCGCCTGAGCGATGGTTTCTGGGGCGGCACACGTAATGCGCGGCCACCTGCAGCCCCGTTACACCCCCGCCAGAACGCCCGACAGCAGGTTTGACGCCTTGGCGCACCCAACGGTGCAGGGCGGCGGCAGTTTCGCAGTCCATGATCGCGCCTTGCGACAGGCTGACTCCGTCAACCTGAGTGACGCGCACTGGCGCGGCCACACCGCAACCGGCAACCTGAGATGTGATGGGGGGAATTACTTCGCCTGTCAGCCCGCGAATCCCGCATAACCGGTTGGATGCGCGCGGGCTGGTCACTGCCCGGGATGGATTGCTGCGGAAGGCAGCGTTCTGGAATGGATTGAGCCGTGACAGAAGGCCGCCACGATCTTGTTGCGGTCCGGGACTGTACGCAACTGCACGCGATGACCGGTCGGCGCTTCGATCTGAAGAGCAACCGGCCAGGACCAGAACCAGAAGTCCAAGGCCAGCGATCAAAACTCGGCTCATTATTCCGCTCCGTGTTTTCTGACGCGCCCGAAATCAGGTGCATCAGTATCCTGCCCGGCGTCGATGATACCCCGGCGAATCGCCCTGGTCCGGGTAAAGTAATCATGCAGCAACGCGCCATCGCCCTGACGGATCGCGCGTTGCAGCGCGAAGAGTTCTTCGGTGAAGCGCCCGAGTATTTCGAGCGTTGCGTCCTTGTTGGTCAGGAAAACATCACGCCACATGACAGGGTCAGAAGCAGCGATTCGGGTAAAATCGCGAAACCCTGCGGCCGAATATTTGATAACTTCGCTATCGGTGACCCGCCGCAGATCATCGGCGACACCGACCATTGTATAGGCAATCAGGTGGGGGGTGTGGCTGGTTACGGCCAGAACAAGATCATGATGCGGCGCGTCCATCAGGTCGACATTGGCACCCATGCCACGCCAAAACTTCGTCATCCGGTCCAAGGCCGCCGGATCGCAGCCCTCTGGCGGGGTCAGGATACACCATCGGTTGTCGAACAGTTCCGCAAAACCCGAACGCGGCCCGGAATGCTCGGTGCCCGCAAGGGGATGGCCGGGAATGAAATGACTGTCGGCGGGCAGATGCGGCGCGACCGAATCGATAACCGCCTGCTTGACCGACCCTACATCGGTGACTGTGGCGCCCGGCGCGAGATGCGGCGCTATTTCGCGTGCGACGGCCTCCATCGCGCCAACAGGAACGCACAGCACCACAAGGTCAGCGCCTGCAACCGCTTCGGCGGCGGTGTCGAACACCTGATCGACCAAACCGATCTCGCGCGCGATGGCGCGCGTTTCGGGAGAGCGGGCTGTACCGGTCATATGCGCGGCAAGGCCGGAACGGCGTATGGCATGAGCCATAGAAGACGCGATCAGCCCAAGGCCAATAAAGGCCACGCGCTGATACAGCACACTCACTGCTGCGTCTCCATGAAGGCCGCGATGACATATGCGACCCGACGGCATGCAGATTCATCACCAATCGTTATGCGCAACCCTTCCGGCAGCCCGTAGCTGCCGACTTGCCGCACAATCAACCCTTCGGATAGCAGCGCCGCGTTGCAGGCTTCGGCTTGGGCCGCATCGCGAAACCGTGCGAGCACGAAATTCCCGAAGGATCTGTCAGTCGCAACACCGATTGCATTCAGCTTCTCTGCCAGCCAGTCACGCAGGCGGGCATTCTCGCTCAGGCTTCGCGCGATGTGAGCCGTATCGCCAAGCGCTGCTTCGGCGATATCAAGCTGCATGCTGGACAGGTTGAATGGCCCACGCAGCCGGTTCAGAACATCGACCACATGTTGTGGCCCATACCCCCAACCCACCCGCAAACCGCCCAGACCGAACAGCTTGGAAAAGGTACGTGTCATCACGACATTGTCGCGCTGATCTACAAGTGCCGCACCGCCATCGTAATTTTCGGCATATTCGGCATATGCACCGTCCAGCACAAGAAGCGCCTGTTTCGGCAAGCCTTCGGCCAGACGCGTGATCTCTTCTATCGGGATCATGGTGCCGGTCGGATTGTTGGGATTGGCGATAAAGACCAGCTTGGTGCGCTTGTTCGCAGCCGCCAGAAGGGCATCTACATCAGCGGTCCGGTCCTGTTCAGGGGCGGCAACAGGGGTTGCGCCCGCTGCTAATGCGGAGATGCGATACATCAGGAAACCGTGCTGCGAATACAGCACCTCATCGCCCGGCCCGGCATAGGCCTGACACAGAAAGCTGATAATCTCGTCCGAGCCCGCGCCGCAAATGATGCGAGACGCATCCAGACCGAAATGCGCGCCCAGCGCCGCGCGCAAGCTGGCATGGTCGGTCGGGGGGTATCGGTGCAGGTCATGGCCTGCGCGCGCATAGGCCAGACGCGCCAGATCGCCCGGCCCGAACGGGTTCTCGTTCGAGGAAAGTTTAACAACGTCATCACGCCCGGCGATCTTTGACGTGCCACCTTGGTAAAGCGCGATGTCCATTATGCCCGGTTGCGGGCGAATATGCGCGTGCATTTGTTGCCTCATGACCACCTCTTGGGCTTGTCTTTAGCGCCAGAACGTGGGTGAGGCCAGCGCAATGGGCCGGTTTTTTCCATCATGCGTCAACACGTTGCCATTGTGCCGCGCCTAATGCTTGTCCTGTTCCTGGTCATCATCCAGCTTGCCAAGCTGGCTGGCGCGCGGATAAGTGCCAGTATCGGTGCGGGTGCGCGTGGCCAGAACCGGGCGATTGTCCGATACATTGGCCTTGTCCTCGCGCATGACAATGTAAATTCCGCTCAGAATAATGACCGCCGCCCCGGCGATGGTCATCAGATCGACACCCTCGCCAAAGAACATCGCACCGAAGATAACCGCCCAGATGATTTGCGAATATTGCATCGGCGCGATCTGGAATGCAGGCGCACGCTTGTAGGCGGCAATCACACATAGGCTGGCGACCAGCGCCATGCTTGCCATCAGCGCCAGCGCCCCGAAATCGGCAAGGGGCATGGGGCGATAGACAAAGGGCAAGGCGGCGCCCATCAGCAACAGGTTTGCCATCATCGGGTATAGCAGCAGCACGACATTGCGTTCCTCATTGCCGATCTTGCGGATGATGATTGACGCAAATGCGCTGGCGCAGGCCCCAAGCAATGCCGCCAGATGGCCTGCGCTGATCCCCTCGCCCTGTCCGGGGCGCAAAACGATCATCACACCGATCAACCCGACCACCACCGCAGCGCCGCGGTGCACTCCGACACGCTCGCCCAAAATCGGAACCGAGAGAATTGTAATCAGCAATGGTGTTGCAAAGAGTATCGCATAGGTCTGCGCCAATGGCAGCACGGTAAAGGCATAGAAAACGCTTACCCCCGTCACCACCGCAGCCCCGGTGCGCAGCGCTGTCCATCCCGGCCGACGGGGCAGCAGATTGCCGTCCGTCGGGTCACGCATCAGCATGACCATTGCCAGAGGAAGCCCTAACAAGACACTGAAGAACACGATCTGCACAGGGCTGTATGTGCCGCCCAGCGTCTTGACGATGACATCATGCGCCGAGAACAGGGCAAAAGCCGTCAACGCCAGCACAGGGCCGGCAAAGGCTGATTGGCTAAGGCGGTTAAGTGAAGACATGTCGTTCCCGGACTTGACTTCGGTATCGCTAACACGCCGCCGCGCGAAAAATCAAGCTGGTTGGGCAAAGCCTTGCCAAGACACGCGCACGTCCGCCGCCTGCATGTCGTCACCTGCGCGATCAAAGCGCAAAAACGCAATCGCTTTGCCGCCCGACTGAGTGAATAACTGCCCGGCCTGCTTTTCGCCCGCCATGATATCTGTCCCCACAGGGGCCACCCCATCGACTGACACAGTCACAAAGCCTTTGCGCAGCGCGGTCTTGTGTTGCATCCGCGCGGTAACTTCCTGCCCGACATAGCAGCCTTTGCGGAAATCAACGCCGTTGAGCCGGTCAAATCCGGCCTCAAGAATAAATGTCTCATTTGGGATAAGTTCGATGCAGGACTCGGGCACACAATGGGCAACACGCAACGCGTCCCAGTCTGTGCCATCCTCCGGCAAATTCTGACCATAGACCCGCCAACCCAGCGCAGGGTGGCGCGGGTCAGGAATTGCACCTTCAGGGGCCGGACCGGTGCCCCGGCTGACCGGCATCTCCACCTGCTCAAGCGTTATGGGGGCACGCAACTTGTATAGGGTCAGTCGCTTTGTCAGATCGTCTGCCAACGGCGCTGCCACATCAATCAGGATATCGTCGCGGTCTGGCACCAAGAAGAAATCGGCCAGATACTTGCCCTGCGGGGACAGGATTGCGGCGTAAACAATGCCGTCACGCGACATTTTGCCCAAGTCATTGCTGACCAGCCCTTGCAGGAATTTTGCGGGGTCGCCCCCCGAAACACGAATGATCGTGCGTTGCATGATAGCCCCTTGTTCGCCAATTCGCCTAACATATGTCGCATGGCCCCTGACGAACAGGGGCCGTACGATCTTGTTTAATGCGCCGCTCGGATGAAGGTGCCGTTGCGCAACTCGCGGATGGCCTGCTGGATCTCTGCTTGCGTGTTCATGACAATGGGGCCGTGCCAAGCAACCGGCTCTTGCAGTGGCGCGCCCGAGATCAGCAAAAATCTAATGCCTTCCTCGCCTGCCTGCACGGTCACCTCGTCACCCGTGCCAAAGCGAATCAATGTCCTGTCGCCAGACATGTCGCGGATATTGACTTCCTGGCCCATGACCTCTTTTTCCAGCAGCACACCTGAGGGCTTGGACGCGTCCGAGAACACGCCCGCACCTGCAAAGACATAGGCGAAGGCGCGGCGATAGGTGTCGACCTTGAAGGTCTTGCGCACGCCCGGCGGTACCGAAATATCCAGATATTGCGGATCGGCGGCGATCCCATCTACCGGCCCGCGCTTGCCCCAGAACTCGCCCACGACCACACGCACCTTGGTCCCGTCATCATCTATGATCTCCGGGATCTCGGTTGCCTGCACGTCCTGATAGCGGGGCGCCGTCATCTTCAGGCTGCCGGGCAGATTTGCCCAAAGCTGAAAGCCGTGCATCTGCCCATTGGTGTTTCCGCGCGGCATTTCCTGATGCAGGATACCGGAACCGGCAGTCATCCATTGCACATCACCCGCACCCAGCGTGCCGGTATTGCCAAGGCTGTCGCCGTGATCAACCTCGCCTGCCAGAACATAGGTTATGGTTTCTATCCCGCGATGCGGATGCCACGGAAAACCCCGCAGGAAATGCTCAGGTATGTCATTGCGAAAATCATCGAACAGCAGGAACGGGTCCAGCTCTGACGGATCTTGAAAGCCAAAGGCGCGATGCAGGTGGACACCTGCACCTTCCAGCGTAGGTTGTGCCTTGCGGGTTTCCAATGTGGGGCGGATAGACATGTCAGCACTCTCCGATCAGACAAGTATTTGCCCGATACAAATCGGCTCGAACATTGATCAAGACAACCCGCTGTCTGCGAACTTCGATTGTTCATGAATGCACAGCGACCCGCGCTGCGCATTCAGCTATCATTTCGGACCATCGGAGAATTGCATCATTTCATGCGTTGCCAGAAAGATGTCACGCCCCGCGCTGCCGCCGCCACACCGTCCAGAAAGGCAGCTTGCGCAGACGATCTGTCTTCATACGCATCCGCTTTCGCGGCCTGCACTTCCACGCTGGCTACACTGTGCAGCCGCTGAACATGCCCCGAATCCTGATCTTTGGTGCACATGGCGCCGCGCATGTCGTTTATGAAGTCATGCAGCAAGTTCCCACTCAGGACACGATCTTGCGCAAGCGCCGTGTTTTGCGATTGGTTCGCACCCCGTCTGAGGCGGCGACTGGAGTGCAATCGCGGCCAGCGAAGCCAGACATCCTTTGGTGCTGGCACTGGCAACGACACTTCCGCGGTGTTCGCAATAATCCCGACCCGTGCCTGCCGTTGAAGAAGCCGGCGTATACTGGCCGCATCGCCTTTTTCCGCGTTTTCACAAGATTTTACCTGCATGGCCGTATTCATCCCTGACAATATCCCCGCCAGTATTCATGCAACAGCTTAACAAAGCCTTAGCGCCGCCGCTGACGCCGCGCGCCCGGAACTTTGGATGCGAAATCAGGCGGACGCCGCACGACCCATTCAATAAACCGCGCCAGTCTGGGATGCGCGCGAAGGGCCGCTATGGTGTTATAGCTGCGCGCAAGCTCGGACTCGCTCAGGCTGGCGTGTATTTCCTTGTGGCAGATATGATGTAGCAACACGACCGGGCCGCCCTTCCCGCCACGTAATTTCGGCACAAGGTGGTGCAGGCTTTGGGGAACATCGGGCGGGATAGGTCTGCCGCATAACGGGCAGGCCGGATGTGTCAGGCTTTCGTCTTGCAATCTGTCCATTTCTGCTCTGCACTAGTGCCCAACATCATGTTCACATATGTAGGTCAGGACAACCGCTGCACCAGACTGCCAAAAAGCCGGAAATAAGGGACACCAAAATGCCTTTTACTGCACGAGATGAAATCGCCGAATTATTCAATGACTGGAATTTCGCCCTCCAAAGCCTTGATGCTGCAAAAGTTGGCGCACTTTATGCTGAAGATGCCGTGCTTTTGCCGACGGTTTCCAATGAAATCCGCAAGACTCCCGCTGCAATTCAGGACTATTTTGTTCGGTTTTTGAAGAAGAAACCCCGCGGCAGGATAATTCAGCAAAATATCCGCCTGTTCGACACATTGGCAATCAATTCCGGTATTTATACATTTGATCTGACAATCGACGGCAATGACGCGCAGCTTCTGTGTCGTTATACATTCGTTTATCGCAAGGAGCCGCAAGGCTGGAAGATCATCGAACATCATTCCTCGGTCATGCCGGAATAACTCTCTCGCAAGAAAGTCGCATGTTCTGCATCCCGGTCAGAACCCAATGTCACCCCCCATACTCTGGTCAACCTTGACCAACACAACGCGGAAACCCCTATGACACAGGACGATACACTCTCACCCATGGCTTTCGTCACGGAAACCAGCACCGCCATAGACCTTCATCTGGTCAATGCCGACGATCTGGAAAGCTGGACCGACATGCAGCCTCGACGTGTGCGCGCATGGCTGGACACTCTCGGCTTCAGCGCCAAGCCGGGAGAGGTGGTGCTGGTGCCAGACAACGATGGTGGTCTTGCCCTTGCAGCCATAGGGCGCGGCACTGCGCGCGAACGTGTCCGCCTTCGGTTTTGCGCCGCAGGCGCGCGTGCGAAACTGCCTGCCCGAACCTATCGGTTGCACCACACGCTTACGTCGGAAGAGTTGGAGGAAGAGGCATTGGGCTGGTGTCTGGCCGGATACAGCTTTCGACGCTTCCGCCAGTCCGAGACTGCGGCTCAGGCGATGCTGGTCGCGCCTGAAAACCTGGATAGCAGCCGAATTGAAACCATCGCCGCTGGAGAGGCGCTGACGCGCGACCTGATCAACACGCCTGCCTCGAATATGGGGCCAGACGAACTGGAAGCCGCCTTTCTGGCACTCGCAGCGCAGCATAAGGCGAAAACAAGCGTGATTTCGGGTGATGATCTGCTGCTCCAGAACCTCCCGCTCATCCATGCCGTGGGCCGCGCATCAGATCGCAGCCCCCGCTTGCTGGACATGCGCTGGGGCGAGAAGGGACCGCATCTGACCCTTGTCGGCAAAGGTGTGTGTTTCGACACTGGCGGGCTGAACCTCAAGCCCGGCGCCTCAATGGGGTTGATGAAGAAAGACATGGGCGGGGCGGCAACTGTCATGGGGCTGGCGCATATGATCATGGCGCAAGGCTGGCAGGTGCAATTGCGGGTGCTGGTACCGGCTGTGGAAAATGCCGTCTCGGGCAATGCCATGCGGCCGGGCGATATCCTGATCTCGCGCAAGGGGCTAAGTGTCGAGGTCAACAATACTGACGCCGAAGGGCGCCTTGTTCTGGCGGATGCGCTGGCCCTGGCCGATGAAGAAACCCCCGATATGCTGATCTGCATGGCGACACTGACCGGCGCCGCGCGGGTGGCGATGGGGCCAGATATCGCACCGTTCTTCAGCACTGACCCCGTCTTGGCGCAGGCCCTTTTGCAGGCAAGCGAACAGGTGCGCGACCCTATTTGGCAACTGCCTTTGCATCCGTCCTACGAGTCGATGATCGAGCCGGGCATCGCCGATCTGGACAACGCGCCATCAGGGGGCATGGCAGGCGCGATCACGGCGGCGCTGTTTCTCAACCGCTTTGTCGAGTCGAGCCCCCGCTTTGCCCATTTCGACATCTACGGCCACCAGCCCAGCGCGGCCCCCGCAAGACCCAAAGGCGGCGCAGGTCAAGGCGCGCGCGCGCTGTTTGCGGCCCTCCCAAACGTCCTCGGGCTATGAGGGATCCACGCATAACCCCGTTCAGCGGGCGCGTGGCCCATATCCGGCTGCAAGGCCAGATCGACGCGCCCGGTTTTACCGAGGGACAGATGCAGCGCCTTGCAGCACCACTCAGCGATCTGCGGCGCAGCCCCGATGGCCCGCGTGACCGTCAACTGCTGCGCGGCGCGCGGGTCTGTGTCATCGACAGGCAAGGGGCGTTTGCCTATGTGCAGGCCGAGGCTGATGGCTATTGCGGCTGGCTGCACAGCGCTGATCTTGGGGCCGATCACAACCCGACCCACCGGGTGCGTGCACCCTCGACGCATCTCTATACCGCCCCCGATCTAAAAAGCCCGGAAGGCGCAGCGCTCTCGCTCAACTCTCTGGTCAAGATCATCGGCACTGCCGGGCAGTTCCTGCAAACCCATGACGGGCTGTGGCTGCCGCAGCAACATCTCGCCCCGCTTGCCATCGCAGAGGCCGACCCCGTCAGCATTGCCGAAACCCTGATTGGTACACCATATCTCTGGGGTGGAAACTCCCGCGCAGGGCTGGATTGCTCGGCACTGGTCCAACTGGCTCTGCAAGCATGCGCCAGGCCATGCCCCGGCGACAGCGATCTGCAAGAAACCGCGCTTGGTCCTGCACTTGCCGATGGCAGCCCCAAACACCGCGGCGACCTGCTGTTCTGGCGCGGCCATGTCGCTTGGGTCAGCGCGCCTGACATGATCCTGCACGCCAACGCCCATACCATGTCAGTCGCGTATGAGCCTCTTGAACAGGCAATCACACGCATCGCCCCCGAAAGCCCGGTCACAGCCCATATCCGCCTGTAACGACCCGCTCATCATTTTCTTGCCAAAAATACTCAATACCCGGCATCAGCCCACGCAGCGTATCATGTTTTGCGCGGTTTGGCCCGCAGGGTAGGTGCTGCCTCCAATGGGTTTTCGGGCCAGGGGTGTCTTGGGTATTGGCCGCGCATGTCCTTGCGCACATCACCATAGCTCTCGGCCCAGAAGCCGGGCAGATCCATCGTCACCTGCACGGGTCGGCGCGCAGGCGATAGCAGGGTGATCCTCAGGGGCTGGCGGGCAGGTCCAATGACAGGATGGCTGGAAAGACCGAACATCTCTTGCAGACGTACCGCAATTTCTGGCGCTTCGCCCGGATAATCAATGGGGATCTTGTTCCCCAATGGCGTCACAAACTGCGCAGGCGCCATTTCGTCCAACATCTGCATCTGCCCCCAGTCCAGCATCGCGCGCAGCCCCGGCAGCAGATCAACCGCGCGCAACTGATCGGCAGTGCGGCAGCCAGCCAGATAGGGGCCAAGCCAGCTTTCCAATCCGTCCAGAAGCGCGTCTTCACGCATATCCGGCATCTCGGCCCCTTGCGCGCGCAGCAATTCCACCCGCGCGATGAAACGCCGCGCGGCATCCGACAAAGGCAGGCCCAGATCGCGCAGCCCGTCACATGCGGCTTGCATCACCGCTTGCGGGTCCGGGTCGCGCCAGATGCGGTCATCCAGCACCAGCGCGCCAAAACATTCCTGTGCGCGCGCTTCAATCCGGCGGTGGCGCTTGGACCAGTGGCAACGGTTCCGCCAGATGATCTGATCCCCATAAAGGCCGCGCAATTCCGCATCTGACAGCGAAATCGCCTGCCGTATACGCGCCTCTTGCGGGTTGCCATCCGTATCCGTCACCACAAGCAAACGCATTTGCGACAGCCCATCGCCATCGGGCAATACAACTCCCTTGCCCCCCGACAGCACATAGCGCGGCGCATCGCCCTTGCGGCGCAGCCCGATCCGGTCGGGATAGGCCAGTGCTGCCATCTCGGACGGGCTAAATGTGGTTTGCACCTTTGGCGCAAGCCGGACAAGACGGCGCATATCTTCGCGCACCCGCTCCAACGTGGCGCGGTGCACCGCGAAGGGTGTGCGTTCGGCGAAACCGCGCGGGTCGCGCAGCGCCGTCATCCGCAAGCCCAGATCGACCGATGCGCCTTGCACGATGTCGCGCTCTGACAGCAGCGCCGCCAACCCTGCCCCCTCCTTGCCCGCGATCAGCAGCATATGGGCAAGCCGCGGATGCAACGGCAGTGCCGCCATTGCGCGACCATGCGCGGTTATGCGCCCAAGGTCATCCAGCGCGCCAAGACTGCATAATAGTGCACGCGCCTCGGACATGGCCCCCTCTGGGGGGGGCGTGAGAAAGCGCAAACCATCAACCCCACCCCATAGCCCGAGTTCGAGCGCCAGCCCCGCAAGATCTGCGCGCTCGATCTCTGGCGGGGCAAATCCTGCAAGCGCGCCCTCCTCACTGCGCGCCCACATCCGGTAACAGATGCCTTCCGCGACACGCCCTGCACGCCCGCGCCGTTGCTCTGCCTCGGCGCGGGTCACGCGTTCGGTGACTAGCCGCGACATACCGCTGCCGGGGTCGAAGCGCGCACGCCGCGCCAGCCCGCAATCAACGACAATGCGAATATCCTCGATCGTGAGAGAGGTTTCGGCAATCGCAGTGGCGAGCACGATCTTGCGCCCCTCCATCATCGGCGCAATCGCCGCGCGTTGTTGCGCAAAAGGCAGCGCGCCATAGAGCGGGCGTATCTCGGCATCGCCGACACGCCCTTGCAAGGCGGCCGCAACGCGCCGGATTTCGCCTTCTCCGGGCAGAAAGGCCAGAACCGAACCCTCGGCCTCAGTTGCCGCCTGCGCGATCAGATTGGCGGCCGCCACCTCGAACCGTTCGGCCTTGGGGCGCGGGCGTGCCAGCCAGCGGGTTTCCACCGCAAAGGCCCGGCCCTGTGCTGTCAGAATGGGGGCGTCATCCAGCAATCGCGCAACGGGGTCTGCATCCAGCGTGGCTGACATGACAACCACCACAAGATCAGGGCGCAGCGCCTCACGCACCTCCCATGTCAGGGCAAGCCCCAGATCGGCATTGAGCGAGCGTTCATGGAATTCATCAAAGATCACCGCCCCCACGCCGCGCAATTCGGGGTCAGTTTGCAACATGCGGGTCAAGATGCCTTCGGTCACGACCTCGATGCGCGTGGCAGGCGAGGTCACAGCCTCACCGCGAATACGGTAGCCCACGCGCGCGCCGACATCTTCGCCCAGAAGCCTTGCCATCTGTTCAGCAGCAGCCCGCGCAGCCAGTCGGCGCGGCTCCAGCATCACAATCCGGCCCTTGATCTGCTCCAGCAGGGCCAACGGCACACGTGTCGTCTTGCCTGCACCGGGTGGGGCCTGAAGCACTGCGCGGCCCGCGCTGTGCAATGCCGCGCAAAGTTCGGGCAGAATGTCATCTATGGGCAACCGCATGGTTGCGCTTATGCGCTCAGAATCTTGCATTTCGCAAGAAGCCTGCGCATCTGCCATTGCCTCATACCGGGTCTGCCATATCAGCATGGAGAGCGCGCACCTGTTGCAGCATGGCTTCCAGTTCTGCAAGCCGCTCTGCGCCCAGCGCGGCTGCAAGTTGCGCCTGATATGCCAATCCCCGCGCGCCCAGCTTGCGAAACACCGCCTGCCCCGCTGGTGTAAGCGACAGGTTTTCACGGCGCTTGTCATCCGTGGCACGGCTGCGCATCAAATAGCCCATATCCTGCAACTGACTCACCGCGCGCGATACTTTGGTCTTTTCGATATGGCTGACCTGACATATTTCCGAAGCCGTCATACCTCCGAATTTGCCCAGATTTGCCATAACGCGCCATTGGGTGCGCGACATGCCGAATTCTTGCCGATACACGGTCGCAAAAGACCGGCTGCTTGCCTCTGCCGCCTGATTAAGCAGGTAGGGCAGGAAACACTCCAGATCGAACACCTCTTCCGGCGCATTGCGCATCACATTGTCCCTCTTGCGGTTTCTGGCACGATGCCACGATCAGTTTACGGCAATCAAGGCAATGCGTTACTTTTGATCAGGACGCTATCCAGACCATTGCGGTCACGGCCAACGCCACCCCCATAAGGGTTGATCCGGCAACAGGCCAATGCAATAGCCACCTTTCCGCGATTTTGAACATCAGCAACAGCCGCAGAGTCGCGCGTTTCCGGTACTGCACACCCTGTTTCCCGACAGGCAGTTGAAAGACGGGTCGCAGCTTGTGATTTCCGATCAGGTGCAACACATCTCCCGGTGGGTATTCGGGCAGCTTTACGCGGCGGATAACCGCAAGCGCGCCAAGCCCGACCAGAACAGGCCATAGCCCCTCCAGCATATTCGGGGGGCGCCATACATAGTCGCGCGGCAAATCCACTATGCCTGACCACAGCACCCAAGGCAAAACGAGAGCCAACACCCCAAGCCCCACGATTGCAACGAAAGCCCCGCCCCAATGCGATATCTGCTGCGGTTTTGCTGGTATCTGTGCCAGACGAATAAGAAACCAGCCAAGGACGAGCGTGGTTGTCACGCTGCTCAGCGTCACGGCGAGCGCCAGCATCTCGCTAAGCCCCTGCTTGCCTGCCAGCTTGGCCAGGGCCCCACCCGTCAGAGGCAGACCCGCAACAGACAACGCGACCAGACCCGCCAGACCCAACACCGCGCGCCTCTGGGCCGGGCTGGCCGCAAGCATCATCATGCCGACGCACAGAAACAGCGCCGCTTTCGCTATACCATGATGCAGCGCAGCATAGGCCACGCCTTGTGACCCCGCACCGGCAAGCACCAGCAAAAGGCCCATCTGGCTGACAGTCGAATAGGCCAGCACTGCCTTCGGGTTGCGCTGGCTCAACCCCCAGATTGCCGCACCAAATGCGCCCAAAAGACCAAGCACAATCAGCACGCTGCGCCAGCCGGTCTCCTCTGGCACCAACAGCACCATACCGATCAGACCGGCCTTGACGATCGCACCAGACAAGACAGCCGAGCCGGCCACCGGGGCCGCCGGATGCGCCAGCGGCAGCCACAGATGCAACGGCACCATGCCTGCCTTTATTCCGAAACCTGCAATTAGCAGACCGACACCCAGCGACCCCAAAGGTGCATCAGCAAAGGCAGCGCGTACGGTTGATATCTGCAAATCCTCGGCTGCCGCAGCACCGATCATCAGCCCGCTCAGCAATGCCGCCTCACCCAGTACGGCAAGCGCGATATAGACACGTCCGGCAGCAAGCGCGTCCTTTGTGCGGTCATGCACAACCATAAGCCACGCTGCCAAGGATACCGCAGCAAATGCGATGTAGAACGTTATGATATCCGCTGCCAGAAACACGCCCAGATTGCCTGCCAGCGTCAGGCACCAGAAACTTGCGAAAACGCCCGCCGCACTTCCCCTTGCCATGAACAATGCAGCGTAAAACCCCGCGACAGTCCAGACCAAAGCCGTCATTCCCAGCAGCAAGGAAGTATCCGGCCCCGATCCCAACTGAACCCCAAGCATCAGGTCCGGTATAACCACTGACCCCGGCGCACCCGCCATTGCAAAGCCAAGGGCAGGCAAGGGTGCGAAAGGTAGCAGCCGCAGGGCGTTTGCACGCCAGCGCGGAACAATTGGCACCAGTCCGATCAATAACGGCCACAGCAAGACGGCAAAAGGTGCAAGCGATCCAGAATAAATCGTGCTCATGGCCCATACCCCTGCGTGACAATCAGCGTGGCCCAGCCCAACGGGCTGATCGGACTGGCCGCCAGCAGCCCAACCCCCATGGTCGCCGTGGCCGTGACAACAGCAGGCAGCACCAGTCCGGGTGCGCGTTCATCGCACTTGGTATTAGCAGCACAGGGCAGAAACCACAGACGGTACAGCAAAGGCAGGAAATAAGCAGCGTTCAGCAAGGTCGAGGCCAGCAGGACTGCCAGCACCCAAGGCGCGCCTGCCTCTATCGCGCCCAGTCCCAGGTAAAACTTGCTGACAAATCCCGCCAGCGGGGGCAATCCGATCATGCCCATTGCCCCAAGGCTGAAACAGGCCGAGGTCCAGGGCATGCGCTTGCCCATTCCGTTCAACCCGTTAATACGCTTGATGCCTGCACGCTCGTCATAAATGCCCGCGCAGAAGAATAGCGTGATCTTCATCAGACCCTGATGGACCAGATGCACAAGCCCGCCGATCATCGCCAAAGGGCTGGCAAGGGCGGCACCCAGAACAATATAGCTGACCTGCGAGACGGTCGAGAAGGCCAACCGCTTCTTGATCTCATCTTGCTGCAGGGCGCGCACGGACCCCCAAACAATTGTCACCGACGCCACAATCGCCAGCGGCACACCAACGCCCAGCGCCGTCATGTTCTCTGCGCCGAAAACATCATAGACAATGCGCACCACCCCGAACGCGCCCGCTTTAACCACGGCGACAGCATGCAACAGCGCCGATACCGGCGCAGGTGCCGCCATTGCCGCTGGTAACCAGCCATGTAGTGGCACCAAACCCGCCTTTACCCCGACACCGATGATGAACAGCGCGAAAATCGCGCGCAAGGCGGCCGGGTCAAGCCCGCTGAGATCAGGTGGTTCCGTGAACAAGACCGGCCCTGTGGCGCTTTCCAGCCAGATGATCGCCCATAGCAGCGCCGCCGATCCGGGCAAGGCATAGGTGAAATATACCCGCGCCGCCGCCAGCGAGGGCTTGTCTTGCTTATGCGCAACCAGCGGCCATGTGCTAAGGGTCAGCAACTCGAAGAAGATGAAGAACGATATCAGCGACCCCGATAGGGCCAATCCGGTCGTTGCCGCCACGCACAGGCTGAAAAACCCGAAAAAGCGCGACAATTCCGCCTTGGTGCCGAAATAGGCGATGGCATAAATCGTTGTCAGCAGCCAAAGCGTGGCCGATAGCGAGATGAACAAAAGCGCCAGCGCGTCGATCCGCAACAGGATGACAAGGCCGGGGGCAAGCGGAAATTCTGCCTCATAAGTGGCACCTGTCGCCACGGCAACCAACATCCAGACGATCAATCCCAGCTTCAGGACAGCACCACCGAGTTGCAATATGTTGCGCAGCGCATGACTGTCTTGCGGTAAAAAAAACGTAACTGCCGCAGGCACAAGAGAGGGCAGCAGCAGCAGCACAGGCAGGGTTGTGGTCATAACCCCTCCGCCGCTTGGTCAGGGCGTCCGATCTGCAAGAAGTCGAACGGGACCGAAGATAGCAGACCCAAAGCCACGGAAAGCATAGCCAGAACCAGGGGCACGGCTTGCCAGCCCCACGGGATCGGGCGCGGTGTGACCGCGATCTCGCGCGCGAAGATGGCAGTAAGGGGGCGATACAGATATGCCGCCGCCAACAAGCCGCCGCCAACCAGCACAAAGGCCCAGGCCCATTGGCCGGATGCAAAAGCCCCCGTCATCAGCAGATACTTGGCCGTGAACCCGGCCGAGGGCGGCAGGCCCAGCAACGTGATTGATGCAAGTGCAAAGGCAAAACCTGTCATGGGCAAGGCGCGCGCCAGCCCGCGGACATCGCTCAGCCGGTCGCTGCCAACTGCCGCAATATAGATGCCCGCTGCCAGAAACATTGCGGCCTTGGCCAGCCCGTGGCCAAGCATCTGGAACATTGCACCCGTCCACGCGCCCGCCGCCCAAGGCTGCGCGGCGCCATCTCCGCCAGCCAGTGGGAACACCAGAAAGATGTAGCCTAGCTGCGCAACCGTCGAATAGGCCACGATCAGTTTCAGCCGCGCCTGAAGCAGCGCCAGCACCCCGCCCCAGATTACCGCCAGCGCGCCCAGCCCCGCCAATGTGAACAAAGCCACGGGGGTCGCAAGCTCGGGCATGGCCTCGAACCATAGCCGCAACAGGATCAGCAAAGATGCCTTTGGCACCAGCGCCGATAACATAGCCGAGGCAGGCGCAGGTGCGGCAGAATGGGCAGGGGGCAACCAGACATGGAAGGGAAACAGGGCCGTCTTGACGAGCAGCCCCGCCGTCATCAGCCCCAGAGCAAGCGCATCGCCCGGCACGGCAGTGCGCGCCGCCAGAAGCGAGATGTCGAGCGTGCCATGCGCAGCATAGCTCAGCACCACACCGGCCAGATATAACAGCGACCCTGCAAGCGCGAACAGCAGATATCGCAAGGCGGCTGCGATTGCCTCGGCCTTGCCGGATATCGCCACCAGCGCAACGGCTGTCAGGGTGATCAGCTCCAGCCCGACATAGAGGTTGAACAGGTCACGAGAGACGAACACGGCATTCAGCGCGGCCCAAAGCAGCAGCATGAGCGGCCAGAACCCAAAACTCGTGCGCGGCCCTGCAACCAGCGGTTCCATCTCATGCCGTGCGGCAAGGGCCACCGCCGCCATGACCAGCGCTGTCATGACGCCAAGCGCAGCACCCAGCCCATCCGCGCGCAACGCAATGCCGATAGGCGGCTGCCACCCACCAAGTGACACTGTTATTGCGCCATTAGTCCAGACCGAGATTGCCAGCCAGATGGACGCCGCCAATGTCAGCCCCACGCCCAAAAGCGCAACAGGCAACCGCGCACGCGCTGGCAGTGCAATCGCTGCCAATGCCGCAAGTAGCGGCAACACAAGCCCGGAAATCAGTGCCGTCACGTGTCACCCGCTTCATCTGGCAGGCAGGCCGTGCCGGAACTGCGCGCCAGCGCCACAACCAGCCCAACAGCCAATGCACTTGCAGCCAAGGCTACGACAATGCCGGTGATGATCAGCGCCTGAGGAATAGGGTCCAGCGCTGCGCCACGTGCGCCCGCCGCGCCAAAGAACAGGAACAAGCCGGACCCGATCAGGTTGAATGCCATGATCCGGCGCAGCATATGCACACGCGCAAGCAGGCCATAGACACCAAGCCCAACCAAGGTGGCACCCGTCATCGCAAAGACCGTCAGACTCATGCGTCCTGCCCCCCGTCATCCGGCGGGCCAATGACCAGAAGCACCAATGTGACCGCAATGGAGAGGGTCAACGCTGCTTCAATCGTGACGATTGCCGGCTTTGCCAATGCAGGCGGCAGGGCCAGAAACCCCTGCGCAAAAATCGCGCCGGCAACGCCTGACAGCAAAAACACACCCGGCCCAAACACAAGGGCCGCGCGCCATGCTGTTTGCGCGATACGCGGCGCAGGCAAGACACCCGCCATGAGTGACACAAGGCAAACGGCCGCCAGAACAGTGCCCCCCTGAAATGCGCCGCCTGTCGTCTCGGCCCCTGCCCAGACAAGGTAGACGCCGAAAATCAGTCCGATAGGGGGCAGGACACGCCCGAAACTCGCCATCACACCGCCCGCGCGCGCATGGTATTGCAGCCCGAGGGGTTCATTCCATGCGCGATCCCGCGCCAGCATCCACAGACCAATCAGCGCCGCCAGCAGAATTATCGCTTCCAGCAGCGTATCCCATGCACGGAAATTCAACAGCACAGCCGTGACAGGATTACCAACACCGGATTGCGGCAATGCGGCTGTCAGGTCGGGCGCTGCGGGGTCTGGCAGGGCAAACCATGCCCAGCCCAAAGCAAGGGCAACGCCAGTTGCGATTAGCGCGGCGGGCAGGTTGCGCCGCAACGGTGCTTCTTCTGCGGCACTCAGTCGGCGCAAACGCCCATGCGCCGCCAGCAGCAGCACACCCGTCAGCCCTGCACTGATCGCCGCCTCGGCAAGGGCAACGTCATAGGCACCAAGGCGCGCCCATCCAATCGCCAACAGCAAACCATAGGTGATAAAGAAAATAACAGCGCGAAATACGCCATGACCAGCCACGGTCGCCAGACCAACACCGAGGATCAAGGCACAAAGCGCAATGTCCAGAACAAGGCTCATGGTTTTCGCGACTCTGTCAGGGCCGCGCGGGCAACAAGCGGTGCCACAGTCCCCGCCGCCAGCAGCGCCAAGCCCCATATCAGCACCAGCATCGCCACCTGCGCCCATGTGTCGGTCTGGAATGCGACCCCAAGTGCGATAAACCCAAGGCCCAGATTATCGCCCTTGGTCAAGGCATGCAGGCGGCTGAACTGGTCAGGAAAACGGATCAACCCCACAGTGCCTGCAATAAAGAATACAAGCCCCAGTCCGGTCAGCAAATAAGTTGCAATATCAGCCATTCCGCGTCCTATCCTGAACCGTGCCGCGCAGCTCTGTGGCGGGCGGCGCTTCTTCGGGGTCACCAGCGCCATCGGGGCTTTCTGACTTGACGAAACCCACCGCAGCAAGGGCAGCAAGCGTGGCAAGCGCGAAAGCCACCGCCAGAAGCGTCCAGTCCTGCAAAGCGGCCAGAACCATCAGAACGGCAACGCCGCCCGTACCAATCAGTTGCGCCGCCATCATCCGGTCTGCCTGCGACGGCCCGCGCCAGACCCGCCACAGCGCGCCTCCAAGACTGGCAAGCAGCGCAATGGCGAGGATATGCAGCCAGATTGTCATGGCCGCACCTTCGGTGTTTGTCCGATAATCGCGGCGATGTCCTCGACCTCTCTGGGAATAGCGCTGTCAAAGCCTGCTGAGGTATCCAGAACATGAACCAGCAGCTTGCCGTCCTCACTGCCTGCAGACAAAGTTCCGGGCATCAGCGACAACTCTCCGCCCAAGGCGACACGCGCGCCATCCGGCAAATCGCTGGAAATCTCTAGCCAGCCAGGGTTCAAGCGCATGTCTGACGAAAACGCGCGGCGCGCCACATCGACGCCACCACTTACCGATCCTGCAAGAAAGCGCGGTAAGTGCTGCGCAAGCCGCCACAACGCGAGCGGGTGTTTTGCAGGTAGCAAGCGCAGGCTCAGCCACACAGACAGCCCCGTCACCAGAACCCCCAGCACCAAGGCCTCTGCGCCGGTCAGCGTCAGCCAAGCGCCCCCCAAAAGAAGCGCGCGGTGCAATATTGCTGTCCACAAAATTCGCATACTAAGTTCAAGTTAAGCTGCGGGCTGGCCTTGCGCAACAGGGTGGTTAGTCATGGGCCGTGGAATGGGCAGCCCGCAAAGGCGCAATCATGGCGCCAGCCATTGTCCGGCCCAACTATCATGACGGGAAAACCGTGCGCGACGATGAGCGCGACCAAGATGCAGCACATCCATCGCCAGTACGTGGAACCGCAAAACGGCAAAACAAGCTGGGTCAGGGTGTTTGGCATAGGCCAGCGCATCTGCAACCGGCTGCCCCGGCGCGGGACGGCTTCCATAAGCGATGCGCGACGTCTCTGGGACCTGCGCCCAGATTTCGGCCACATCCGTTCCTGTCAGGATTGTCACACTGGCATCCAGCCGCAATTGAAGATGGGCCGTTCCATCCCAGACATGCAGGGCCGCCAAGGGTGTAGCGCGCAATTCCTTCACCTTGGTCGAGTGGATGTCAGTGTGAATATCCAGATTGCCCGACACGCTATCAGCCGCGCGCAGCACCACGGTGCGGGCCTGCGGCATGCCTGTTGGCGAAACGGTTGCAAGCGTAGGGTGCCGCGCCGCTGCGCGACGGTCGCGAACACCGCGCGCCAGCCGCGTCCAGACTTGCGCATAAAGCCCAGCCAGATCCGATGCCCAAGGATGAGGGTCCGCGTTCATTTATATATCTCGCGCCGGGTGCCAAAATCGCGCACGCGTTTGCGCCAAGCGCGGTAACTTCCGGGTTTCAGGCTTTTGCGCATGAGGGTTTTCACCTCATCAGGGCCAAGCCCATGCTGCGCGCGGATCTGGTCAAAACTGACATGATCGCTTAGCGCCATCTCGATGATCTCGCTGGTGCTGGCTGGGTCCGGGGCGCGTCGGGTCATGATCTGCAATCCTGTGTTTCAGGGGTGTAACCTGTTTTGCCTGCAGCGAAAGTCAAAGCAGCGGCGTTGCGAATTCGTCAATTCTCTTGGGGTATGGTCACGTCAGCGGGAATCAAGCCGCGCAGGGCATTTCCCATGAACACCTGTGTTGCGCGATGAAGATCAAGCAAGTTCAGGCGGGCTTCGGACCAGCCATCTGCAAGCAACGCCCCCCGCAGCACACCGGGCAAGACACCACAATCCTGCGCAGGCGTCAGCTTGCGTCCATCGGGCATTACCAGAAACAGATTGGTGATTGTGCCCTCTGCCAGCTCATCACGCTCATTCAGAAACAGCCATTCATCGACACCATCCGGCAAATGGGCGCGCATATGGTCATAAAAATCCCGCTCGGTCGATTTGACCGACAGCCACGGATCGTCCGAGCGCAACCGCTCCGCCGCGACCCGAACCCGCCAGCGCAACGGCGCTTCGGGCAGTGGGGTTGTTGTCACATCCAATCTACCTTGGGCGTCCAGTGTCATCCGGCATCTCAGTGGCGCGATGCTGTCTTGATGCATCTTGGCACGCGCCTCTGCCGGAGCAAAGGGAAAGCCAAGCGCCTTTGCGCTGCGGCCCATGCGCGCCAGATGCAATTCGGCATTCCGCAAACCGGGATACCAGCCGAATGTCTCGATCAGGCAGGTTCCGTGTGGAACGCTTTTGCGTAACGTGCTTTCCACAATGCTTCCTCATATTCGGCAGATGCCGTGGAGTCCCAGACGATGCCACCGCCGACATTTAGCGTGGCGCGGCCATTTTGAACCATGAGGGTGCGGATCGCCACGTTGAAATCAGCCCTCCCGTCCGGGGCAAACCAACCGATGGCACCACAATATGCCTCTCTCGGGGCAGGTTCCAACGCGCGAATAATCTCCATCGCGCGCAATTTCGGTGCCCCGGTGATTGAACCGCATGGAAACAGCGCCTGAAACACGTCACCCAAGCTGAAACCGGGCACCATCTGCCCGGTCACCAGCGATGTCATCTGATGAACCGTGGCATATGTCTCGACAGCAAATAACTCTGGCACCTTGACGCTGCCGATGGTGCACAGGCGACTGATATCATTGCGCAGCAAATCGACAATCATCAGGTTTTCCGCCTGAATCTTGGGGTCGCTGGCAAGTTCTGCGCGCAAATCGGCATCTTCCTGCACGGTCGCCCCACGTGGCATGGTGCCTTTCATCGGGCGCGTGGCAATCTGGCCGTCTTGCGTGATGCGAAAGAACAGTTCGGGCGAGCGGGACAAAAGATCAGGCAGATTATCTTGCAAAACCAACGCCCCGTGGCCGACCTTCTGCCTGTCGGATAGCGCTGCATAGAGCGCTGTTGAACTGCCAGAGATCTGCGCATCCATCGGAAAGGTCAGATTCGCCTGATAGATATCGCCCGCGCCAATCCAGTCATGCAGGCGCGCGAATGCACGCGCATAGGTCGCGGCATCCCAACGCGGTGTCAGATCATACAAAGAGGCGGGACCAGCCGACAGCGGCGCTGCAACCTTTGGCCGGTCATAAACCCCGAAACACATCAGCGGCAGAATGCGGGTTTCGGGCATAAGCGCTTGAAGGCGCGGTTCCAGCGCATAGCCCAACTCGTAAGCGGCATATCCCGCCAGCCATTTCCCGGCATCCAGTGCCTTTTGCATCTGCAAAAAAGCCACATCAACGTCTGACGCGGCGTGGGCCACGATCAGGTCGTCCGCATCTTCAAACCAAGCGGCGCGCCCATCGGGACCGTGGTCAAACCTGATCTGCACTTGCAAGCAATCCTTCTACCATCAGCGCAGAGATAGGATAGAACCCGCACACGCAACAAGGGGTCCACGGCGTCGCAGGCTGTTTTATTGCGCCTGGCATTCCTGCTCAGATCGCCTTGCTGCCCGCCGCGCGCGCAAGTTCGCTTTCGAGGTGCCGCTGGCCTTCGGCGCGCGGTTTGCTGAAACGCGCCAGAAGCAGATAGGCCACCGGCGTCAGGAACAGGGTCGCCAATGTAGCCAGCCCAAGCCCGCCGACGACAACCCAGCCCAGCGCCTCGCGCGCCTCGGCCCCTGGCCCGGTGGACATGACCAAGGGCAGTCCACCAAGCACAGTTGAGGTCATGGTCATCATCACCGGACGCAGACGGATGGTCGAGGCGTTCAGGATCGCATCGCGCAACTCTGCCCCCTCATCGCGCAACTGGTTGGCAAATTCCACGATCAGAATGCCGTTCTTCGCCATGATCCCGACCAGCAACACCAGCCCGATCTGTGAATACACATTCAGGCTGACCCCGGTAAACAACATCGCAAAGGCCGCGCAGGCCAGCCCCAAGGGCACTGTCACCATGACTACGATGGCCGAAATAAAGCTTTCAAACTGTGCCGCCAGAACCAGAAACACGATCAGCACCGCAAAACCGAACACCAGCAAAATGCCACCCGAAGTCTCGTCCAGTGTCGCGGCCTCTGACAGGGGAAGCAAGCGCTCGTTGGCAGGCAGGACTTCCGCGGCCAGCCGCTCTGCCTCGGCCAAAGCCGTGCCCAGCGGGAACCCTGCCTCAAGGCTTGCGGTGACCTGCACGGCGCGTTGCTGCGACTCGCGCGTCAATTCCGGAGCTGTTGCGCGTTCCTGAAGGCTGATAAAACTTGAGATTGGCAGAATCTGCCCTGCATCCGTGCGGATAAAGCTCTGTTCCAGATCGCTTGGGTCGCGTACCGGCGTCCGGGTCGAGAGCATCTGAATGTCAAAACTGCGGTCGTCGATGAAAACACTGCCCACGCTGCTGCCATCCAGCATGGCTTGCAGCGCCTCGCCCAGCCCATCGAGATTGACGCCCAGATCAGAGGCGCGGTCGCGGTCCACTTCGATGGAAAGCTGCGGCTGGTTCGTCTCGAAATCCAGTCGCACCTGTCCAAAACGCGAGTCTTCGTTCATACGGTCGACCAGAACCTGCGCATTATCGGAAAGATTGTCGTAATCGCTGCCAAGGATCGCAAAGCGCAGCCCCTGTCCTGCGCCCCGGATACGCAAGGAATTGGGCTGTATGGCGAAGGCGCGAACCCCGATAACATTGCGCAAGCCTGAATTGATCTGACCCACAATCTCGGATTGGCTACGCTCTCTCTGGTCCCAGTCGGCAAGAGTCATCACCATGAAAGCACGGTTGTCACGTCCGCCCAGACCGACAATCGAAAACAGGTTTGTCACTTCGCCTGATTCACGCAAGGGCGCGATGATCTGTTCGATCTCGCGGACCTTGCCATCTGTGAATTCAATCGAGACGCCTTGCGGCGCGGTAACACTCAGCAGCGCGACCCCACGATCTTCGGGTGGGGTCAATTCCTGTGGAATGCTCTGGGATGCAAACCAGCCCGATGCGGCAAAAAGCACCGCTGCAACAATCACCGCCACGGGCTGCGTTAACGCGCGGTCCAGTGCTTTTGCATAAACCCCCGCCATCCATGTGCCAAACCGGGCAACCGGGCCAGTGCTCTCTGTGGCATCAGTTTCGCGCAGCAAGCGGCTGGCCAGCACAGGACACAGGGTCAACGCGACAACCGACGACAGCAAGACCGCCATCGCAAGCGTGAAGCCAAATTCTCTAAACAACCCGCCTGCCTGACCGGGCAGAAACGACAAGGGCACAAACACAGCTGCCAATGTGGCGGTCGTGGTGACAACCGCAAAAAACACCTGCCGTGTGCCCAAAACAGAGGCGGCGCGTGTGCCCAACCCTTGGGCCCGACGCCGCACGATGTTTTCCAACACCACAATCGCGTCATCCACCACCATGCCCGTGGCCAATACCAGTGCAAGCAAGGTCAGGATATTGACCGAGAACCCCACCAGATAAATCGCGGCTACAGTGCCAATAAGCGCGATTGGCAATGTCACGGCAGGCACGAAGGTCGCGCGCGCATCGCGCAGGAACACATAGATCGTCGCAATCACGATCAAAAGGGCGATGCTCAGCGTTTTCATGACTTCGACAATCGCACCACCAACGAAAGTGGCTTCGTCCGAGGTCACGAAAATGCGCACATCCTCTGGCAGAATTTCTTGCAACTCGTCAACGATGGTGCGGACATTGTTTGAGATATCCAGCGTGTTGCTTTGCGCCTGCCGGATGATGCCCAGCCCAATGCCTGTCTCGCCATTCGCGCGCAAGATCGTCTCACCGGGGGCAGGGCCAAGGGTGACGACCGCGACATCGCCAAGGCGCACATCCCCACGAAGAACAAGCGCCTCAAACGCCTGCGGGGTCTGCACATTGGCGGTCGTGCGCACCTGAATGCTCTGCCGGTCATTGGACAGGGAACCTGCGGGCACATCGAAAGAGACATTGCGCAATGCTGCACGAATATCTGCAAGGCTCAGGCCGCGGGCCGCAAGTTCGAGCATGTCGATATCGACACGGAAAATCGCTTCGCGCGCACCGAAAACCTGTAGGTCAGCGACACCGGGCGCAGAGATCAGGCGATCTTCAACCAGTTCTTCCACCAGTTGTGTCAGGTCCTGAACCGAGCGGGCATTCGACGTGACACTGATGCGCATCACCGCATCGGAATCCGAGTCTGCCTTGATGATGCGAGGTTCCTGCACATTTTCGGGCAAAGCATTGCGAATGCGCCCAATCGCATCGCGAATATCGGTCGCAGCGACGTCAATATCAGTAGAATCGCTGAATTCTGCAACAACACGCGAGCGCCCGAAGCGCGATTCTGAAGATATGCTCTGCACCCCGGCAACACGCCCGACAGCACCTTCAATCCGGCTGGTCACTTCGCGGTCAATGCTCTCAGGTCCGGCACCGCTGAATTGCGTGGTCACCGTGATCACGGGCCGGTCTACATTGGGCAATTCCCGCACTTCCACGGCAAAAAGACCTGCCAACCCAGCGATCACGATCAAAGCGCTGAAAACAAAAGCCAAAATCGGCCGACGCACGAAAAGTGCGATGCCAGAGCGGGCCACTTCGCGCATTTCGGTATCAGCCTTGGAGCTGTTGGCGTCTTGCGGTGTCATTGCGCTACTCGCTTCAGATATCTGGGGATGATTCAGGTTGGTCTGCGCTACCGCTGGCTTGAATGGTGGCATCGTCCACTATCTCGCCTTGTGGTGCCGGGATGATTTCGCGCGGGGACACTTCTGCGCCGGGGCGAAGGTTCTGCACCCCCTCGATCACCACAATGGTTCCCGCTTGCAGGTCGGCGCGCAGCAATACTGCATCATCTCGGCGCTGCACGATTTCAACGCGGATGCGCTGCGCCTTGTTTTCATCATCCAACGCCCAGACAAAGGCCCCGTCCCGATCCCATTGAATGGCAAGCGGGTCGACCATCGGCAACCGCTCTCCGGGCAATGCGACACTTACGCGAAAGGCCATTCCGGGGCGCAGGCGGTCATCCTCGTTTTCAATCTCTCCCTGAATGCGCAGCGATCGGTTGCCCTGATCGACCCGTGCATCGGTTGCGCGTACTTGCCCCTGCAACACGTCTCCCGGGCGCGACAGCGGGCTTGCTTGCAGCGCATCGCCAACCCCTATCAACCCGACAAAACGTTCCGGCACATCGAAATCGATCAACAATTTGCTGCGGTCATCCAATCTTACAAGTTCCGTACTGGTGGTGACCTGATTGCCCGGTTCCAACGCGATCAGGCCAATCCAACCCGAAATCGGCGCTTTAATCTGACGACGGCGCAATTCGAATTCGGCATCGCGCAAATCAAGCGTTGCACGGTTCAAGGCAAGTTCCGCTTCGTCGATCTGCACCTGCGTGGCAGAGCCGCTTTCGCGCAATTGCGCAACACGGTCTGCGCGCGCTTGGGCATCACGCAGCGCCAATTCGGCGCGCGCAAGTGCGAGTTGCTGCGCCTCGACCGTCAATTCGGCTATCAGGCTGCCCGCCTCTACCCAATCCCCAGATGCGACCGCGACATTCTCTAACGTGCCAGCCACTTCAGAGGTCAAGGTCACACCGCGCAAGGCACGCGCTGTGCCTATTGCGACCAGACGGCTGTCTGCGTCGGCATTCGCAACCTCTTGTGCGACCACCTGCACCTCGCCGCCCCTGCCAAAGGGCGGACCGCCGCCAGAGCCGTTATTGGCATCAGGAATGGGCAATCCGACTGCACGCATCGGGGCAAGCAATCCTGCCCGGTCCAACACGGGATGGGATGCAGGAAGGAAAACCGCCCAACCAATGAGGCTGACAATCAACAATCCAAAGCATATTGCGCCAAGTCTAATCCAATAGGTCATTCTTTATCCCGGACTGGCGACATGATCGTGTAGAGCTTAGCCCATATTGCTGTCGCGCACAGGCTGCAATCTGCTTCACACGCAAGTTTTATCACATATGGCGTTGATTTCAGCGTTTAGCGGTTGGTTGGTAAGCATACTCGCCTGTGCAGGTTTCAGATCACTATCCTTTATTTTTGCTTTGCTTAACTGCCTTCGTCCAAAGTGCGACGCATCGCCTATGTGCTGGCCCTCGCAGGGCGCGGTGGGCCGCGACCCCACGCAAAGGGATATTCCCCATGAAAAATAACGCTTGCCTGTTCACGGGTCTTTCTGCGATATGTTTCGCAAAACATATCTGCGAGAGGCGTGATGCCGCTTTCCTTCTCCCTCAGACCTGCGGCCCTGACGCTCTCGGTTTTATGCAGCAGTGTACCGGCATATGTCATGGCCGATCATGTGACAGTGTTTGCCACTTCCAGCCTTACCGATGCAGGAACCGCACTAGCTGATGCGTGGGAAAATAAGACTGGCCATAGCGCGACCTTTTCCTTTGCGGGTTCATCAGCACTTTCACGCCAGATTCAACTAGGTGCACCCGCCGATATTTTCATCTCGGCCAGCACCGATTGGATGGATGCGCTGGAGGCATCCGGCGATTTGCGCGCAGGCACCCGACGCGATGTTTTGGGTAACACACTTGTGTTGGTCGCGCATGGCAAAGGGGCAACGGCCGTAACGCTGGATGAAACGCTTGATCTTGCTGGTATGCTGGGCAACGAGCGCCTTGCTATGGCGCTGGTCGATGCGGTTCCGGCAGGCATCTATGGCAAAGCGGCACTGACCTCGCTCGGGCTATGGCAAAGCGTGGAACCGCTGGTCGCGCAATCTGACAATGTCCGCTCGGCCCTTGCTTTTGTTGCACAGAACGAAGCGCCGTTCGGCATTGTTTACGCGACCGACGCAATGGTTGCCGACAATGTCAGCATCGTAGGAGTTTTTCCACAAAACAGCCATGACCCGATCATCTATCCCGCCGCGATAACGGCGCAATCAACCAGCCCCGTTGCCGCAGAGTTTCTTGATTTCCTGACGTCCGAAACCGCCCGCGACATATGGAAAACATATGGGTTCAGCGTGCTGGAATGATGGGGACTGACTGGGCAAACTGGCTTGGCCCTGCCGAATGGCAAGCGGTGCGGCTGTCGATCCGGGTGTCTTTCTGGGCCACACTGGTCAGCCTGCCGCTGGGCATATTCGTGGCCTATGTGCTTGCGCGGTGGGAGTTCTGGGGCAAGCAGGTTCTGAACGGACTTGTGCATCTGCCCCTCATCCTGCCGCCAGTTGTCACCGGGTATCTGTTGCTTATCACCTTCGGGCGGCGTGGCAGCGTGGGACAAGTGCTGGAGGCATTGTTCGGGATTGTGTTGTCGTTTCGCTGGACGGGGGCGGCAGTGGCCGCCGCCGTCATGGCCTTTCCGCTGATGGTCCGCGCGATCCGGCTTGCGATAGAGGCTGTTGACCCCAAACTGGAGGCCGCCGCCAGCACTCTTGGTGCATCAAAACCTTGGGTTTTCTGCACTGTTACACTACCGCTGATCCTGCCGGGTATTATTGCGGGTGCGATCCTCGCCTTTGCCAAGGCGATGGGGGAATTCGGAGCGACGATTACATTCGTGTCGAATATTCCCGGCCAGACCCAGACCATCCCCTCGGCGATCTACGCCTTTTTGCAGGTTCCCGGTGGCGAACAGGCTGCCAGTCGCCTGGTCATAGTGGCGATTGTCATTGCCATGTCGGCCTTGTTGATCTCGGAATTCGTGGCGCGGCGCGTGGCCAGACTGGTGGGCGGGTCATGAGCTTGCAGATTGAACTTCAGCACAGCTTCAAGGATTTCAAACTTGATGTGGCCTTCACCGCCGCAAAGGGTGTGACAGTGCTGTTTGGTCCATCTGGTTCGGGCAAAACCACACTTGTCAATGCCGTTGCGGGGCTTTTGCGCCCGGATAAGGGTCGAATTGTCGCCGATGACTGGGTATTGCTGGACACACAGTCACGCCAGAACCTTGCGCCACATAAACGCCGCCTTGGCTATATCTTTCAGGAAGGGCGCCTGTTCCCGCATCTGACCGTGCGCCAGAACCTGCTTTACGGGCGGTGGTTCGCCCCGCGCGATGCACAAGGCGAAAGCCTCGATCATGTGGTGGACATGCTGGGCATCGGACCACTTCTGACCCGACGCCCCGGCGCATTGTCGGGCGGCGAGAAGCAACGCGTTGCGATCGGGCGCGCGTTGCTGTCAGCGCCAAAACTGATCCTGGCTGATGAACCCCTTGCCGCGCTGGATGAGGCAAGAAAGGCCGAGATATTGCCCTATTTCGAACGGCTGCGCGATGAGGTGTCGGTCCCGATCCTCTATGTCAGCCATTCATCGGCTGAAGTTGCGCGTCTGGCCACAACCGTAGTCGCGCTGAAGGGCGGGCGCGTCGCCGCCTGCGGGACGCCTGCACAAGTTCTGGGCGATGTGGCCGCTGTTGGGGTTCGGGGTGCCGCTTCGGTTCTGGAAGCGCGGGTCGTGGCCCATCATGCCGATGGCCTGACAGAGCTATCGACTGTCGCAGGCGCGCTCTGGCTGCCACGTATCCCTGACATATCCGGTGCGACAATCCGGGTACGTATCGCCGCGCAGGAGGTGATCTTGTCGCGCGACGCGCCTCAAGGACTTTCCGCGCTGAACGTCCTGCACGGGACCATAGCCGATATCCGGCTGGGCGATGGTCCCGGCGCGATGGTAACCTTGGCGCTTGGGCAAGAGCGGCTGAGTGCGCGCATCACCCGCCGTTCGGTTCAGGTCATGGGCCTTGCTATAGGCCAGCCCTGCCACGCGATCATAAAATCCGTTGCGGTCGCGCCCGAAGATATCGGCACGGGCCGAATGAGGGCAGGTGCCTTGTGACCCGCCCCGCACGCCCATTCCTGTCCTTTGGAATTGGTTCCGCAGTTGGAACCGCTGGCGGACTGATCGGGCTGGGCGGGGCAGAGTTCCGATTGCCCGCGCTGGTGGGTGTGTTGCGTTTTTCTGCCAGAGAGGCCGTTGCAGTAAACCTTGTTGCCAGTCTGGTTGTGCTGGCCGCGGCCTTTCCGTTCCGCGCGGCAACAGTGCCCCTGCCTGATATTGCGCCGCATATTCCCGCAATCCTTGGCATGTTGGCCGGGTCCATGTCTGCCGCATGGGTCGGTGCTGGCTGGTTGCGCCGCGTATCCGACAGGGTGCTTGGTCGGCTGATCCTGATCTTGCTTGTGGTGCTGGGATTTGTGCTGATTATCGAAGGGGTATTCGTAGCCGCCCCCTCAAGGCTGATTAGTGCCGATCCGTTTATCACATTTGTCGTCGCTGCAGCGTGCGGTGTGGGGATCGGGCTGGTGTCTTCGCTCTTGGGCGTGGCGGGGGGTGAATTGATCATTCCCATATTCATCCTGATCTTCGGCGCAGATGTGAAACTTGCAGGCTCTATGTCCGTTCTGGTGAGCATTCCGACCATCGCAGTGGGCCTGTCGCGCCATTTCGGACCAGAGTCTGTTTTGCGCGCTGCCTCTGTCTGGCGCACGACTTTAGCGCCGCTATGCGCGGGGTCGGTTCTAGGTGCCATTCTTGGCGCGCTGGCGCTTGGGGTCTTCCCATCTCACGCCCTCAAGATCGGTTTGGGTGTTATCCTGATCTTCTCGGCATGGGGTGTATTCCGTCATCTGCCACAACAGTCCCCCGCAAAATAGCGATCATGCCGCACCATCAGGGTGGTCGACCTTTCCCACTTGCGTTGTTAGGTTTTCCCAACTCGGGAAAGGAGTAAGCGATGCGGATCTTGTTTACAGGCGGGTCAGGGAAAGCCGGGCGACATGCTGTGGCCCATCTGCTGAAAAAAGGACATCGTGTCCTGAATGTGGACCTCTCGCCTCTGGCGCTGGACGGTGTCGATAACCGGATTGCCGACATAACCGATGCAGGCCAGATGTTCGATGTCATGTCCGGCTATGCTGGCTTTGACGAACTTGAACCCGGCACAGGTGTGCCCCGGTTTGATGCGGTTGTCCATTTTGCCGCCGTTCCGCGCATTTTGCTGAAAAGTGACAATGAGTGCTTTCGCGTCAACACCATCGGGACCTACAATGTCATCGACGCGGCCTTGAAATTCGGGGTGCGCAAGATCGTCTTTGCGTCTTCAGAAACGACATATGGCGTGTGTTTTGCTGATGGGATGCGCAAGCCCGAATATCTGCCACTGGACGAAACGCACCCGACCGTGCCCGAAGACAGCTATGCCATGTCCAAAGTGGTGAATGAAGCAACCGCGCAATGTTTCCAACGCCGAAGCGGCGCAGATATCTATGGTCTGCGGATCAATAATGTCATGGAACCCGAAGACTACGCAAAACTTTTCCCCAGCTTTATGAAAGACCCGTCACTGCGGCGGCGCAATTTCTTCGCCTATATCGATGCGCGCGATCTTGGGCATCTGGTAGAGCGATGCCTGCAGGTGAACGGGCTGGGCTTCGAAGTCTTCAACGCCGCAAACGACACCCATTCGGTTGACCGAACCACCGCGCAGCTTGTGGACGAATACTATCCCGATGTCCCAATGAAGCGGCAGATGGGCACATATGAGACATTCTATTCCAACACCAAGGCAAGGAAGTTGCTGGGCTTTGATCCGCAATACGACTGGCGCACCATCCTTGATGAGAAGTTGTAGCTCAACCTTGTGTTATCTTCGGTGAATAAGGGGAACTGTAGCTGCGTTCAGGCATTGGGTAGGTCAGATGTTCATGAAAAAGGAACTTTGCCATGGAGACGCTTCCCCTGATCGCATTGCTATCACTTTTCACCTTAGGTGCTGTGGTCATCTTTGCAGTTGTCAGTAAACGCAAGACAGAGCAACGCCGCGCAAACGCGGAGATTCCGAAATCCTCACTCGCAACTGACAGCCGCGGCAAAGGTGCTGTCGAGGCGCTGGACGACAAATAACACCCTATGAGTCTGTCGATGGCAGATTACCCAAAATTACAATGGCAAGAGATCCGGCCACGAGATTGGCAGAAGGGACTGCAATAGCGGTTATCCTCTCTTGCAAGCTGTGGGGCGTTCTGGGCAAATACGCTCATGAGCGAACCAACCGACGCCGAACTTGAACAGCGATACCGAACAAGGCTTCTGTCTGAATTGGCAGAGTTGGGCGCAAGCTCGGGCCAGACTTTGGCTGATCGCCGCCCGGCAGATCTGGACCAGCAAAGCGTTGGCCAGTTGAGTCGGGTGGACACCGTGCATCAACAGGGCATGTTCGCCGCACAAGAAAGCCGCCGATTGAATGGTGGCGAATGCGGGCACTGGGCCGGTTACGGGGAATTTATCGGGACAGAACGGCTTTATCCTGACTCGGCGCTGATGCGCTGCGTCGAGTCTGCACGCTAGGGCGCGCGCCATGCAATCGCTGCCATCATTCCTGCGCGCAAACGCGCCTTGGGTGGCGGCAGGGTTTCTGCTGACTTTCGCCTCCAGTTTCGGGCAAACGTTTTTCATCGCGGTTTTTGCGGGCGAGATCCGCACTGCTTTTGACCTGTCGCATGGATACTGGGGCGCGATCTACGCGCTTGCGACCACCAGTTCCGCACTTGTCATGGTCTGGGCCGGTAGCCTGACCGACCGTTTTCGTATTCGCCATATCGGTTTCACTATCCTTGTCGGGCTCGCGCTGACAACGGCATTGATGTCGTGGATTTCCTCTGTCTGGATGCTGTTTGTCGCGGTTTTCCTGCTGCGGCTGTTCGGTCAGGGGCTGATGGGGCATTGCGCAATGGTCGCTATGGCGCGCTGGTTCAGTGCAACGCGCGGGCGGGCCGTTTCCATCGCCGGTCTTGGCGTTGCCATGGGCGAGGCATTGCTGCCCATCACCTTTGTTGCCCTACTGGGGGTTTTTGACTGGCGGGTTTTGTGGCTGGTCGCTGCCGGGACACTTTTAGCACTGGCACCCTTGCTATGGGCATTGCTGAGAAAGGAACGCACCCCGCAATCCTTTGCCCAAGGCAGCGACAGCGCGGGAATGCAAGGGCGCATGTGGACCAGAACCGAAGCATTGCGCCACCCCGTGTTCTGGCTGATGATCCCTGCTCTGCTGGGGCCAGCCGCATGGAACACGGCCTTTTTCTTTCACCAGACCCATCTGGCCGAGGTCAAGGGCTGGGCACATGTGACGTTGGTATCGCTGTTTCCGGTCTTCACGGCGACCAGCGTCACCTTCATGCTGATCGCGGGCTGGCTGATTGACAAGATAGGTAGCACGCGCCTCGCCGCGCTTTATCTGCTGCCGCTGATGGCGGGGTATCTGGTCTTTGCATCTGCCCAGACCGTCGCGGCAGGCGCAATCGGGATCGTGTTGATGGGCGCAGGGACAGGGTTTCATGTTACGATGATGGCGACATTCTGGGCCGAAGTGTTTGGCACGCGTCACCTTGGCGCGACCCGCGCGATGACAGCGGCGGTGATGGTGCTGGGCACAGCGCTTGGGCCAGCAATCACGGGCGGTCTGATCGACCTTGGGTTGGGTTTCCCGACCCAAAGCTACGGGATCGCCCTCTATTTCGCGATTGCAGCCATGCTTGCGGCATTCGCGGGCAGCAAAGCCACACGCGCGCTCACGTCGCAGGGACAATCGACGCCGACTCCGTCATCGCTGCACTAGGACCGAAGTTGCGTGACGCGTGCCAAACAAACATTGAAGGGGACCAGATGCGTGCTTTCAGACTGATCATCGTGGCCCTATTTCTGGCCTCTGGCACCATGCCCGGCGTGCTGGGCAGCCAAACCCTGATCGAGGATTTCACGATGCAACCCGAAACCCGTTGGCGGTTCTTCTCGGATTCCGTGATGGGGGGCATCTCTTCCGGGCAGGTCGAGATGCGCCAAGACAGGGATACAGCCTATGCGCGCATGACAGGCCGTGTCAGCACCGCGAATAATGGCGGGTTCATCCAGATGCGGCTGGACCTGCAAGACGCGCCACCACCGGGTACCGAGGGGGTGCGGCTGGTTGTGCGCGGCAATGAACAGCGCTATTTCGTGCATCTGCGAACGGGCGGCACAGTCTTGCCCTGGCAATATTATCAGGCCGGTTTTGATGTGACCGGCACATGGACAGAGATTCGCGTCCCCTTCGCGGCCTTTGCCCCCTCTGGCGCCCTGCTTCGGCGTGTGCCGCGTGCCGACAGCCTGCGATCCGTTGCCATTGTTGCCTTTGGCCGCGATCACGAGGCGCAGATTGATCTTCGCGAAATCGGCTTTTATTGAACCTGCGCCGGGGGCCACGCATGTCACAGCACAAGAATCGGCGCTTCTGGGACAGGATCGCCCAGCGCTATGCGGCCCGCCCGCTTAAGGATGTCGCGGCCTATGAGGCGATGCTGGCAGCAACCGCATCCCATCTGCGCCCGACAGACCGCGTTCTGGAAATCGGCTGCGGTACAGGCGGGACTGCGATTACCCTTGCACCGAAGGTCGCGCATTTTCTCGCGACTGACTTCTCTGCCGAAATGGTGCGTATCGCGCAAGCCAAGCCGGGGGCGGATGCTGTAACCTTCAGGGTCGCAGATGCGCGGCAGGCGCTGGATGATGGCCCGTTTGACGCCATTTGCGCCTTTAACGTGCTGCATCTGGTCGAGGATATGCCCGGCCTTCTGGCCTGCATCCATGAAAACCTGTCACCCGATGGGGTGCTGATCAGCAAGACATGGTGCTTTTCCGATGTGAAGCTGTGGGTGCGTGCGCTGTTTCCCGTGTTGCGGCTGTTCGGAGTGTTTCCCGTAGTCACGCAACTTGGCGTAGCGCAATTGCAGCAAGCCCTACTGGATGCGGGTTTCGAGATTATAGAGCAGCGCGTTTTCGGGGCTTACCCCCAGAACCCCTATATCGTGGCCCGCAAGGCTGGTTATCTTGCTTGAATGCACCATCTGCAACGCAACCCCATAGCGACAGGCGGAGCGTGAGCCGATGCATGAAGACGACCTTTCACTGGCCCTGCGCCTTGCACATGAAGCAGGCGAGATTCTGTGCACATACTGGTCAGAACGCACCCTACTTAACGTCACAACTAAGCGTGCAGGCGATTTCGTTTCTCAGGCCGACCGCGCCGCCGAAGACCATTTGCGCCAAGGCTTTGCCCTTGCCCGCCCCGGTGATAGCTGGCTGGGAGAGGAAACCGGCGCTGCGGGTTCCAGCACGCGCCGCTGGATTGTCGACCCGCTGGACGGCACCACCAATTTTCTGCGCGGCATCGGGCACTGGGCCGTGTCCATTGCGCTGGAAGACGCAGGCGCGCTGACGCTGGGCGTGATATATGACCCTGTTCGGCGCGAGACATTCGGAGCCCTGCGCGGTGCAGGGGCCACCCTGAACGGCCAACCCATCACGGTGGCCGATACCGACAGCCTGTCACCGGCCTTGTTTGGAACCGGCATTCCATTCGGGGGTATGGCCCATATCGACGAACACGCAGCCGATATCGCACGATTGACGCCCCATTGCGCAGGCGTGCGGCGCATGGGTGCAGCATCGCTTGATCTGGCTTATGTCGCCGCGGGGCGGCTTGACGGGTTCTGGGAACGGCGCTTGCAGCACTGGGACATCGCTGCCGGATTGGTGCTGCTGCGCGAGGCAGGCGCGCAGGTTGAGGGCTGGACCAGCGCCGAGCGGCCAGAGGATACCGGTACAGTGATTACCGCGACCCCGACGCTGTTTCCCGCTTTTGCCAACTGCCTGCGCGGGCGGTAAGGCGATTCAATCCTGAACGACGCGCGCAAAAACATCGCCCGAAACGGCATCGGCAGGCAGACCCGCCAACCATTCGCGCATGGCTGCACCATTGCGCCATTCGGGCCACAGAAACTCTGCTTTCTCGCCGACGACGGGGTTATACTGGTATCGGGCCAATTCCTCGATACGGTCCAGCACCGCAAAGGTCAGGTCGGGAAAACCCGGCAAAAACTCCACCGACAACAGGGGTACCGGGCGCGACAGGCCAGACAGGACTTCCAGCTCGAACCCTTCAACATCTATCTTGATATAGTTGGGCAGGCCATAGCGTTCGATAAGCCCGTCCAGCGTGACCATCTGAACACTCTGCACACTGTCCCATTGCACATGATCAAAACCGGGGGCAGTGGCAGCACCGACAACAAACTTTGATTGCATCGACGACACTGTGGGATGCCGCGAAGAGACAGCCATCTCTGCCACGGAGTCAGATGCCCCGACAGCAGATTCCAGCAAGATGATGTCCTTTGGCAGGGTCAGGCGCAGATAGCTTGCGAATAGCGATTGCGGCTCCAGCGCGATGACCTTTGCCCCGGCCTTTCGCATGGCGCGCGCGCGCGTGCCAACATGCGCGCCAACATCGAATGCCACATCGCCCCGACGCAGGATTTGCCCGTAAAACCTGCGCCACCCGCGTATGGTCGCGGGATTGTGATAAATAATCAACGATCTGGCGAGGCCCAGCCAACGGTCCATCTGGTCAACCTTTCTTACGCTTTTGATGACAGTTAGCGCGGTCACGTCCCTATCCAATGCCACTGATGCGCCACTGTGCCGCGCGACATACTTGCCTTGACCTATACTGGGCTACATCCATACCCGCTTGGCAATATCAGGGATTTCGTGGTGCAAACGCCTTATGTTTCAATCAACTCCGGGTCACGAATGGCCCCACGAGGGACATTACATGCGTTCGAAACCACGCTTGCACCGCGCGGCGTGCGGAACATATTGCCCAAGCCGATAGCCGAGGTCGGAGACATTCTGAAATGACCGATCTCGCATTGTGGTGTCTTGGCCCCGAACAGGCAGATTTGCGCCCATGCGCTCAGGGCGAAGGCGTGCTTGTTGAAACGCTGTATTCCGGTATCAGCCGGGGCACTGAACGGCTGGTATTTGAAGGCCGCGTGCCGGAATCCGAGCATGCGCGCATGCGCGCCCCCGCGCAAGAAGGGAATTTCCCCTTTCCGGTGAAATACGGCTACTGCGCCGTGGGCCGCGTGCTGGAAGGGGCGCTTGCGGGACAAACAGTTTTTGCACTGCACCCGCACCAGTCGCGCTTTCGCCTTCCTGCATCGGCGCTGACCCCGCTGCCGGATGGATTGCCGCCCGGCCGCGCAGTGCTTGCCGCCAATATGGAGACGGCGCTGAATATCCTGTGGGACAGCGCCGCAAACGCGGGCGACCGGGTTGCGGTTATCGGCGCTGGTGTGGTGGGTATGTTGGTCGGGTATCTGGCCGCGTGCCTGCCGGGGGCCGATGTGACGCTGGTCGATCTGAACCCGGAACGAAAAGCCGTTGCGGAGGCTTTCGGCTGCCAATTTGCGCAGCCCAGCGATGCACCCCGCGAATGCGATGTGGTTATCCACCTCTCTGCCAGCCCCGAAGGTCTTGCGCTGTCAATCGACTGTGCCGGGCACGAAGCGACCGTTGTCGAAGGAAGTTGGCACGGGGCCGGTGCAACATCGGTGCCGCTTGGTGGCGCGTTCCACAGCCGCCGCTTGCGGATTATCAGCTCTCAGGTTGGTGCGCTTCCGCCCCGGCGCGCGGTCAGGTGGAGTTACGCACGCCGCATGGAAAAAGCGCTGGAATTGCTGTGTGATCCCGCGCTGGACGCGTTGATTACGGGCGAGACGCTTTTTGGCGATCTGCCCACGCAATACGGCACGATCCTGTCAGACCCCGGCACATTGTGCCACCGCATTCGCTACGCCCCCCAATAAGGAGAACCAGATGTTCGCTGTTGAAGTTCGCGACCATATCATGATTGCCCATTCCCTGCCCTCGCCCGTGTTTGGCCCTGCTCAAGGGATGCATGGTGCAACATTTACGGTCGATGCCGCTTTCATGACCGAGAGTATCGACCAGCATGGCCTTGTTGTCGATATAGGCCTTGCAACCGACGCACTGGCGCAGGTTCTGGCGCCCCTGCGCTACAAGAACCTTGATGAGGTGCCCGAATTCGAGGGCAAGTTCACCACGACCGAGTTTTTGTGCCACCACATATTCGATCAGATGGCGATCCGCGTGCGTGCAGGCCAGCTGTCGGATTCAAGCCGTGTGCTGCGCTTGCGCATAACGCTGCATGAAAGCCACACTGCACGCGCCTGGTATGAGGGGAACATCTAGGCATGGGATTTTCCGCCGACTGGCTTGCGCTGCGCGAACCCGCCGATCTGGCGGCGCGTGATGTGGCACTGTTGCGCCGCGCCGCACTGGCCGCCGGCCCAAATCCGCTGATCGTGGATCTGGGCTGTGGTACCGGCGCGACATGGCGTGCGATGGCGCAACATTTACCCAAGGGCACACGGTGGCGGTTCGTGGATAATGACCCGGACCTGCTGGAACATGCAGCGACAAGCGCAGGCCAAAACGCCGAGGTGGTTGAGGCTGACCTTGCCAAGATCGACGCATTGCCGCTGGATGGCGCGACCCTTGTTACAGCATCGGCCCTGCTGGACCTTGTGTCAGAAGGCTGGATACGGACGCTCGCCACCCGGCTGAATGCACCGTTCTACGCCGCATTGACCTATGACGGCCTGATGACCTGGTCACCGGAAGACCCGCAGGATGGTGCGATCACAGAGTCATTCAACCACCACCAGAAAAGCGACAAGGGCTTGGGGCCAGCCCTTGGCCCGGACGGAGCGGCGCGCGCCGCCGCGATACTGGACGCATCGGGCTTTCAGGTGCGACAGGCCCAAAGCCCATGGCGACTTGGCCCTCAGATGGCCGAATTGCAGATGGCGCTGAATAGCGGCATCGCGCAAGCCGCCGCATCTGCTGGCAATGCTCATGCCAGCGGTTGGGGGGAAAGGCGGCATGAAACTGCAAGCACAGCGCAGTGTGTCATCGGGCATCTGGATATTCTGGCAATCCCCGAAGCAACACATAACGAGGTAGTCCATGCTATTCGTTGATGTAACACCCAAGGTCTGGGCACGTATTCTGGATGTAAAACTGGGGCGCGCCTGTTCTTGTTGCGGTGACTGGAGCAAGGGCGAACGTGCTGCACTTGACCTCTATGGCCCACTTGCGCGGCGCGATCTGGGGCCAGTGACAGTCGCGCAGATAGGCCAATCGCTTGACGGTCGCGTTGCAACCGTGACAGGCGATGCGCGCGATGTGTCAGGGCCGGACGGGCTGGCCCATTTGCACCGTATGCGTGCGCTTGTAGATGGTGTGGTCATCGGTGTGCGTACAGCCTTGCACGATTCCTCGCGGCTGACGGTGCGGCTGTGTGATGGCAAGAACCCGGCCCGTATAATCATCGACCCGCAGGGCCGCTTGCCCGATGACGCACCTGCCCTGCGCGACGATGGCACCCGCCGCTTTGTCGTTCAGGCGACAGAGCGTCCGCGCCCGAAAGGTGTGCAGGTCATCCGGCTAGAGCCACGAAATGGGCAGCTTGATCCTGCCGAGATTTCCGCAAGATTGCGTGGCGAGGGGCTGCACTCGCTGCTGATCGAGGGCGGCGGCATTACCATCGCGCGGTTTTTGGAGGCAAAGTTACTGACTCGCCTACAGGTCGCGATTGCACCGCTGCTGATCGGCGGCGGACCACAAGGCCTGACCATGCCTTCGCCCAGCGAATATTTGTCAAGCGCGCTTCGCCCACAAATGCGCGCGTTCTCACTGGGGTCCGACGTGGTGTTTGATTGCGGCTTTACACCCGCTGCGGCTCAGGCGCAGCAACCCGTCCATGTTACCCCTTCACAGCGCTTGCCGTCATACCACTGACGATATAGCGGTTCGCTGCAATTGCGAAGTGGCACCAGTGCAAAGACCCGCACGGCACAGGGTTGGTGACGAAAATTGGGAGCAGTCGCCAAGTCGGGGCACCTGCAAGGCGGCCATGAGTGTCGCGTCAAAAGTCGACTTTCCGGCCCTTTGCAGACCACCAACCCCACAAGCAACCACGCCTTATTTTCGCGTGCAGACAGGATGAGACCGCAAAGCTGAGCGACGCTGCGATCTGTAGACATGCCTCCTCACTTCCCCTGCCTGACTGCTCCATAATGTCGTGAGGTGACAAATATTCAAGCCTCAACAATGAATCTGGCGTCTTGGTCAAGTCGCAGAGCGCGGGGCAGGTCAGATAAAACCGCCAAGATGAGTCTAAGATTCCCTTCTGAAGTTGGAGTTTTCGTTTCAAGAGCCGGTCTATTCAAAACGTTTGTTTGGGATGGGGATTGGCAGTTTCACGGATAAATCACTGGTTTTCGGTACCAGACACCAACTGTCGCACTGAAAACACAGCAACGAAACTCAGCTCTGACAAAAGCTGAAATGATCTGGAAAGCCGCCCTGGTGTTCCGCATCTGACACAAAGTGCCGGCAGGAATGGCAAAGGTCAGCTGTGCGGGACAAATCTACCTGTTCAGGTGGCTCTGCGTGCGCGGAACAAAGGCCGAAGGCCGCCGCGCATCGCCGGGCCGCCCCCACGGCACGGCGATTGGGCTGCCACCAGTGCATAGCTTTGATCTTTTGCGGGTTTGGCTAGCATAAAGCGCTATGGATTCAGGTGGGGATCGCCGCACCGCGGCCCGACGCTGCGCAGCTTTGTACCCAGCCCCACCGTACGCTTTGCCCTCTCAACTGTCGTTGAGTAGCCTTTGTCAGGTGACGCGTCCTAGCGGGTCAGAACAACATCTTCGCGAATGTTCAGCCCCTTTTCGACTGCATCGACCAGATATACGGCCACATCAGCGCGTGAAATAATTCCGTTTCGCCATGTTGCCGGGTCATTCAAAACCCGCGTCGCGCCAGAGGCAGGGCGGTTCGTCAGGATGACGGGGCGCGCGATTGTCCAGTCCAGATCACTTTGCATTATCAGCGCCTCCTGTCGGGTCTTGTCGGAATAGACCCTTCCAAGAATGGCACCGTGGCCCAGTTTTTCGATGCTGCTCATTGCCGCACGACTGCGGCCTGCACCAAATCCGGTCACCGCAACCAACCGTGACACCCCCGCGCGTTTCATCTGCTCCAAAAGCAGCGCCGTCGATCGCGAAAACAAGGTTTCTTCTTCCCACAACATGGACAGACGCTCGGTAATGCCCAGCGCGTAAATTACGGACCCCACCCCCTGCAATGCAGCGCCAAGGTCATCGGCATTCAGCGCGTCACCCTGCCACCGCTCCAGATTGGTGGCCTGATCCAGCTTGTTCGCACCGCGCGCAAAGGCGCGCACGCCGTGGCCGCGGCGCAAGGCTTCCTGCATGGCAAGTTTGCCGATACCGGAGGTTGCGCCAAGAACAAGAACAGGTTGGGTCATTTCAGCCATTCCAATTACTGTCCAATGCACAGGACCGGGCAGATGCACCGCCACGGCTGCCGACGCTCAGGCATCCAGCGGTGCCACATTCAGCGCTTGCGCATCAGGTTTCAGACGACGGGTCAGCGTGGCGATATGTTCAGGACCAAT
>SLAT01000184.1 GCA_007126715.1 Roseinatronobacter sp. | reverse complement strand
TACACTAATATGTCTAGCAAAGATTACACACAGCAAAGCGAGGATGCTATGGACTTGAGCAAACGGATCGACAGGGCCATGACATCTGCAATTGCACACGCTCAGGGGGCTATTGATCCTGATTGCAAGGCACCGGGGCGACTGGCGGCTGCGTTGAACTATGCTGTGACCCCCGGCGGTGCCCGCATTCGCCCAACCATCTGCCTGTCAGTCGCGCGCGCTTGCGGGGATGACCGGCCTGACCTTTCTGACCGCGCGGCCATCGCGCTGGAGTTGATCCATTGCGCAAGCCTTGTGCATGATGACCTGCCAGCCTTTGACAATGCGGATTTCCGGCGGGGCAAGCCAACTGTGCATATGGCCTATTCCGAACCTCTTGCGGTTTTGACGGGTGACAGCCTGATTATTTCGGCCTTCGACCTGCTGTCCGGGGCACCTGATAATGATGCCGCGCGCGCGCTGCGTCTGCTGCGCCTGCTGGCGCGACATACTGGTATGCCCTACGGAATCTGTGCGGGTCAGGGTTGGGAAAGCGAATCGAGCGTTGATCTGAGCGCCTATCATAGGTCAAAGACAGCGGCGTTATTCGTTGCGGCCACACAGATGGGCGCGCAAGCCGCAGGTCACGAGCCGGGGCCGTGGGAAGAGCTGGGCGCGCGCATTGGCGAGGCATTTCAGGTCGCCGACGACCTGCGCGATGCGCTGTATGACGAGGCCGCTCTTGGCAAGCCAGCGGGACAGGACGCGATTCATCAGCGCCCCTCGGCGGTCGAGGAATATGGTGTGCAAGGGGCAATCAAGCGCTTGCATGACATATTGGGTGGTGCGATCGCCTCTATCCCGTCATGTCCGGGCGAAGGGCAGCTGGCGCAGCTTGTGCGGCTTTATGCTGAACGGATGACCCCGGTCGCGCCTGTCCGGGTCTGAGCGCCGTGTCGGATATACATGCGCCGGACCAACCTTTCCGGCCTGCTGGTCTGATTAATCGTATTGTTGCTTCTGCCCGATTTCAGTCGCTCTGCGCGCGTGTTCCGGGATTGCGCGGTATTGCGCGGCGCGAAGGAACTGCCCTGTTCGATCTGATGCAGGGCTTTGTGCAGAGCCAGATGCTGATGGCGCTGGTCGAATTGCGGGCGCTACATATGCTCGCAGATGGCCCAGCGACCGCGGCCACAATTGCCACACGCTGCGCTGTTCCGCCCGAAAGAATGCAGATATTGCTTCAGGCAGGGGCTGCGATGCGCCTGCTCAAGCGGCGCGGAGAGAAATTCGCGCTTGCACGCCGTGGCGCTGCATTTCTGGCTGTTCCCGGATTGCAGGACATGGTGCGCCATCATGATGTTCTGTATCGTGATCTTGCAGACCCCGTTGCCTTCATCCGTGGCGAGACAACGCCAGAGCTGGCGGCGTTCTGGCCCTATGTTTTTGGTGCCAAGGGGGACATGGACCCTGCGCAAACCGCGCGATATTCGCGGCTGATGGCGGAAAGCCAAGGCCTCGTTGCGCAAGAGGCGCTGGCCCATCTTTCGCTCAAAGGCACGCAAAAGCTGCTGGATGTTGGCGGCGGTACAGGTGTGTTCCTGCGCGCCGTGCGCACACGCTACCCGCAAATAGAGCTGGCTTTGTTCGATCTGCCCGATGTTGTGGCGCAAGCTACCTTGCCCGCCGATATTACGCGCCATGGCGGATCGTTCCGCAGCGATCCGTTGCCGCAAGGCGCGGATACGATCAGTCTTGTGCGGGTGCTCTATGATCACTCCGATGATACTGTGCGCGCGCTTTTGGCGAATGTGTTTGCCGCATTGCCCCCAGGTGGCCGCGTCCTGATAATCGAACCAATGTCAGGTGGGGTGCGCCCCGATCCGCAGACGGATGTGTATTTCTCAGTTTACACTCTGGCAATGCAAACAGGGCAAACCCGCAGCTCGGCCCGTATTTCAGCCCTGTTGTCAGAGGCCGGTTTTCAAGAAATCTCGCATGAACATGCAGATAGGCCATATATTACGTGTGTCCTGACGGCATCCAAGCCGAAAGGAAGTGGCTGACCCTTGAATAAGTGTCAATAAGAGTTGACAGTATGCCCTGTATCGTTATGATTACATAATAAGCAATCGAGTCGCGGTTCGTCAGTCAGATGAACCTGAATGACCGACCAGGAGGGACCCGTGCAAACTGACGCCATTATCCTTTCCGCTCCGCGCCAGCTTGCCTTGGGGCAAGTCGGTCTGAAGGATGCCGGGCCGGGGGATCTGGTGGTCAGAATCGGGTATTCCGGCATTTCAACGGGCACTGAAAAACTGTTCTGGTCAGGCGAGATGCCCCCTTTTCCAGGTATGGGCTACCCTCTTGTTCCGGGCTATGAGGCCGCTGGCGAAGTTGTCGAGGCCGGAAGTGATACGGGTTACAAGCCCGGGGACCAGGTCTTTGTGCCAGGCGCAAACTGCTTTCAGCCCGGCGAGCGCGGTCCTGTTTTTGGTCTGTTTGGTGGCGCTTCGCGCCATCTGGTGACGGATGCCAAAAGGGTCACGCGCATTGATCCGGGCATGGGGGCCGAAGGCGCGCTTCTGGCGCTGGCGGCAACCGCACGACATGCAGTTGCAGGGCCGAATGCCAACTTTCCCGACCTGATTGTCGGACATGGAGTTCTTGGGCGCCTGATTGCACGTATCACTGTTGCAATGGGCGCGCCTGCACCCACGGTCTGGGAGGTCAACCCAAGCCGCATGGCGGGGGCAGAAGGCTATCCCGTCTGCCAGCCCGAAGATGACAGCCGCCGCGATTACACCTGCATCATGGATGCCTCGGGTGCCGAAGGCCTGCTGGACCAGTTGATCGGACGCATCGCCAAGGGCGGCGAAGTGGTGCTGGCAGGGTTTTACACCAAACCGCTGCAATTCACTTTTGTCCCTGCCTTCATGCGCGAGGCGCGCCTGCGCATCGCTGCAGAATGGCAACCTGAAGACCTGATTGCCACGCGCGATCTGATAGAGGCAGGCGCCTTGTCACTGGGTGGGCTGATCACGCATCACGCCAACCCCTTACAGGCCGCAACTGCCTATGAAACAGCTTTCAGTGACCCTGACTGCCTGAAAATGATCTTGGACTGGGAGGCCCATGCATGACCCTCGACATCCCGAACCTCAAGGATTTCGACAAGCGACTGCGTGAAGAAGCGCATGAAGAGCCGACGCTGGAAGTCCCCCAGTCTGAACCCACGAAACACACACAAATCATTGCGATCTATGGCAAGGGCGGCATCGGCAAAAGCTTCACGCTGGCCAACCTGTCTTGCATGATGGCTGAAATGGGCAAACGTGTGTTGCTGATCGGCTGCGATCCGAAATCGGACACAACCAGCCTTCTCTTTGCGGGCAAAGCCTGCCCCACGATCATCGAGACTTCGACCCGCAAGAAACTGGCGGGTGAGGAAGTGGCGATTGGCGATGTGTGCTACAAGCGCAATGGCGTCTTTGCGATGGAACTGGGCGGCCCGGAAGTTGGGCGCGGCTGTGGTGGACGCGGAATTATACACGGGTTTGAACTGCTGGAAAAACTCGGTTTCCACGACTGGGATTTCGACTATGTGCTACTCGACTTTCTGGGCGATGTGGTCTGCGGTGGCTTCGGCCTGCCGATTGCGCGCGACATGGCACAAAAGGTCATTCTGGTCGGCTCCAATGATCTGCAATCACTGTATGTTGCGAATAACGTCTGCTCGGCGGTTGAATATTTCCGCAAGATGGGCGGCAATGTCGGCGTTGCGGGCCTTGTGATCAACAAGGATGACGGCACCGGTGAAGCGCAGGCTTTTGCGGATGCAGTGAAAATTCCGGTTCTGGCGACGATTCCTGCGGATGATGACCTGCGCAAGAAATCCGCGAATTACCAGATTGTCGGCACGGAAAAAAGTCAATGGGGGCCGCTATTTGCGGGTCTGGCAGAAGCGGTGGGTGTTGCCCCCCCGATCCGCCCCGAGCCGCTGACACAGGACGGGCTTCTCGCGCTGTTCGACAGCAAGGATACAGGCGGCGATGTGGTGCTGGTTCCAGCCACCGATGCCGACATGCGCGGCAAGAACGCCGTCGTGGTCGCGTCGCTGGAAGTGGTGTATGACGATGCCTGAGGATTTTGGATCAGGAAGAAAGGGGGGCCAGCCCCCCGTCGGCTCCGCCTCCTCCCCCCGGAGTATTTCGGGCAAGAAAATGGGTGAAGAGGTCAGCTATGACGCGGCTGCCGAAACCCAGATAGAAACCCTGAGCAGCGCCGAGGGCGCGCCAGAGGGTGCAGTGCAGGCTGATGGCATGGGTTGTCACGCCCCGTCTGAAAAGATGGAAGCCGCCGCGCGCGCTGCTGGCAATGGCGAAATTCTGGACCAGTTTGCCAGGGATTATCCGCGCGGGCCGCATGACAAGCCAGAATCCATGTGTCCGGCCTTTGGGTCATTGCGTGTCGGCTTGAGGATGCGCAGGGTTGCAACCGTGCTTAGCGGGTCTGCCTGCTGCGTCTATGGTCTGACCTTTGTGAGCCATTTTTACGGTGCGCGCCGGTCGGTGGGTTATGTGCCGTTCAATTCGGAATCGCTTGTCACGGGCAAGTTGTTCGAGGATATCCGCGACGGT
>SLAT01000122.1 GCA_007126715.1 Roseinatronobacter sp. | reverse complement strand
GGCGCTGGTACTTGTGACGCAGGCGGGTCTGTCATGATGTGGTTGGCCAAACTGGTGGCGGGTCCGATGTTATGGGCGCTCATCTTCAGCCTTGTCTATGGGTTGCATGGCTGGGTCTGTGCAGGTCAGCCCGGCCCGGAAGATCTGGATCACCTCTCTCGATCTGTGCTGATCGGTGTCTGGATCATGGGTCTGCTTGCCTTCATTCCCCTGCTGCGCCTGACCCGTCCGGGGCCAGATCGGCAAGACCGGCTGCCCCGGCTAGCAACTTGGACAGGGCTTGTTGCGACCGCATTCACCCTGTTCCCGGTGGTTATGACCACAAGCTGCTGAAACAAAAAGCCCGCCTTGCCACGAGGGAACGGACAAGACGGGCAGAGAGGTCTGAGAGGTATCGGGAGGGATTTGAAACCAGATACCGGACAGGAACACAGATGTAACGCATGGTTTTTGCCATCGGTTCCCAGAAAATCAAAAAGTTTTCGATCTGCTGTTCAAATTGTAAAACAACCCTCGTCGGGATGACGAGGGTTGTCCGAAAATTCCAGATATAACACCGGTGTAGTGCTTAGTCTGCGGGTTCTGGCACTGGCTCTGGCTCCATCATTTGCGGTGCACCAGTGTCATCTGGCCCCGACACGCTGCCTTCAGCAGGCGGGCCTACGGTTTCATCAGTTTGCGGCGGTGTCACTTGATCCTGCTCTGGTGTGTCGGTGACCATATTTTGTGACAGCATCCAGAACAAAAACACCACCGCCACGGTCACAGCTACAGCCATGCCGATCAGCGGCCCTTTGTGGCGTTTCTTCTGCTTTTTCAGATTTGTGTCAGGAGCGGTCATATCTCGTCCTTTCGCTATACTTGAAACACTTGTCAAAGCGGCAATGTTCGCACGCAACATGCCCAATAACTTTGACCCTCACCCAGTCAACGTTTGCGTGACGATCAGGTTCCTCAGTCCAAAACATGGCAAGAGTGTCGCAGGTTGTGCAAAATGCGAAGAAATAACGGAACCGATTGACGCCCGAAGCATTCCATCGACGAACACTACGTAACAACAAGCCGAGAAAAAGATGACTGTATCGAATATACAGAGGCACGAGATAGACGAGAATCTACGTCGATCCTACCGCTCGACGCAGGCAGAGGCATTGCCGGATCACTTGGCGCAACTGCTTCGCCAACTCGATGGCGAGGACCCCCAGAGCGTTACAGATGTGGACGAAGCCACCCCAGAATTGACGTCTGCGCGTGATCCAGCCAGCCCAGCCGGTCATGATCAGCTTCACTCACCCGCGACGCGCGCTCGCAATCTGTTACAAAGATTTGGATTTGTTCGGCCACGAAAGCCGGGTCATAGACATTGAGATTGGCCTCGTCGTTCAGGCGGAACGACCGCTCGTCGAAATTGGCAGAGCCGATAGATACCCAAGCGTCGTCGACGATCACCATCTTGGCATGGAGGAATGTCGGCACATATTCGTGGATAGAGATACCCGCAGCCAGCAATTTGCGCCATGACAGACGCGAGACACGGCGCACCAGCCACGAATCCGTGTGTTTTCCAGCAATCAGCAAATCGACCTGAACGCCCCGCGCACGCGCCTGAAGCAACTGCGCGATTGCGACCTTGTCGGGCACGAAATACGGCGTTGATATACGAATATGGTGCTGGGCTGACGCCAATGCCGTCATGAACATAAGATGAATTTCATTCCGGCTGCCGGTATTGCTTTTGACCATCTGGACCTCTGAGCTTCCGACAGGCTCAAGCGGGGGATAGAAATCGTGCCCGCGCAAGACCTCTCCGCTTGCCTCGACCCAGTTATGAGCAAAGGCGTTTTGCATCAGCGCCACAACTGGGCCTGTTACGCGGTAATGCGTATCGCGCCATTCGGACGGATTGCGCGCATTGCCCATCCAGACATCCGCCACACCTACGCCACCGATAAAGCCGGTCTTGCCATCAATGACCAACACCTTGCGATGCGTCCTGTTGTTCAACCGTGACAATGTGCGCGGGCGCATTGGGCGAAACATGCGCAGATCGACGCCCCCCAGATGCATCCGCTCGATCAAGTCGTCATCCATTGGCAAGCCACCGACCCAATCAATCAGAACCTTGACAGCAATGCCGTCTTGCGCGCGCGCAATCAGAAGGTCACAAAACCGGGTGCCTATGTCACCACTCCAGTAAATATAGGTTTCAAAGGTGATGGAGTGCCGCGCCTGTGCGATTGCCTGCAACATCGCCTCGAATATCGCATCGCCGTTGATGAGCGTCTGGATATGGTTACCGGGCAAAATGGGGCTTCCATACAACCCCGCCATATCGCGCGCAAATTGCGGGCTGCCTGTGGGCGCACCGGGCGACACCGGGCCGCGCAGTTCGCGCCGATACGGCATCAGGGCGATGAGAAAGAACCAGAATAGAAAAAGCCCCAGGATCGCGGCTACGGCCGCGCGTATTTTTCGACGAAACCGGTGCGGCAGGCGCGGCATGAAGGGACTCGCTTCTGGAAAACAACTTGTCTTAAACGTTCTGGCCCCCGGCTCGGTTCCCGGTATTCGCCATCAGGGAACCACAACCGAGGCTGTGCGTTCTTAACCAGTTGGCTATGCCCCTAAGTGTCTGGATGATATCTTGCCCCCTGTCCCGCCGAATTTCAATCGATCATATCAGGGCGGCGCATCAAAACATCGGGCGGCCCCCACCACTGCAGTGGTTGGCATCTTTATCATTCTGCTGCTTGCAGCCGTCCAATTTGCCCGCGAATTCTTGTTGCCGGTGGTTGTCGCATTGCTGCTGTTTTTCGTATTTGTCCCCCTGCAAAGGCGCGCTCTGCGTATCGGATTGCCGGGGTCTGTTACAGCTGCGGCGCTGGTGCTGGGGCTGCTGGTCGGGATTGCATCCATCTTTTTCCTGCTCAGCGGGCCGGTGATGGAAGTGGCAAACAACCTTCCAGATATCGTTCGCGATATCACGGCGCGGATAGAAGCCGCGCGTGACGTGTTCCTTGCCATAATTCAGAATTTCCGCGCCGGGGCGGAGAGCGACATTCCCGAACTGCGCCCTGCTTCTGCCGTTGAAGGTGGGAGCAATGGCGAGGATGAAGAAGATGATATTCTGATGAGCACCGTAAGCGGCGCACTTCTGTACCTGACCGAGACACCGACCATTGTCGCGCAGGTCATCTTTGCACTGGTTCTGTTGTTCTTTCTGCTATCCTCAAGCGACCTGATTTACCTCAAGATCATCCAGAGCTTCGATGGCTTTGCAGAAAAGCGCGCAGCCCTGACTGCCCTGCGAGAGGTCGAGCGCAACCTTGGTGGTTATTTGGGCACGGTTTCCATGATCAATGCGGGGCTTGGCGTCAGCATTGGGCTTGCGATGTGGGCGCTGGGAATGCCCGTGCCACTGCTTTTCGCGGTGCTTGCCTTTTTGCTGAATTTCATCCCCTATCTTGGTGCAGTTATGGGCATCTTGCTGGCATCGTTGGTGGCGCTTTTGTGGTTTGACACATTGTCCAGCGTGCTGATGGTCGCAGGGGTCTATCTGCTGCTGACATCAATAGAGGGACAGTTGATTACACCTGCCTTTCTGGCAAAGCGGTTGCGCATGAATACTGCGCTGGTTTTCCTGTCTGTCGCGTTCTGGGCATGGATGTGGTCGTTTCTGGGAATGTTGATCGCCGTACCCATTCTGGTTGCACTGCGCGTGATAGCCGAGCAGATCCCCCGGTGGCGCGTCTTTGCAAATCTTTTGTCGGGGGATCCGATCCGCATTACCAAGGGCACTCGTCGGAGAAGGTGAAGGCAGATGCGCCAGCCCTGCAAACAAGGCCCGAAGTGGCGCCAGTCCGTTCGCTTCACGGCCATGGTTGATTTCGTATAAAAAAAGGCGCTGCCATTGGCAGCGCCTTTTAGCGTTAGCGGTTGGATGACCAGGCTTCGACCTGTTTCTCGGCCTCTTCCTTGGCAATTCCGTATTTCTCTTGGATCTTGCCTACAAGTTTGTCGCGCTTGCCTTCAGCCTGATCCAGATCATCATCGGTCAGCTTGCCCCATTGGTCCTTGGCTGACCCCTTCATCTGCTTCCATTTACCTTCAATCTGATCCCAGTTCATGCAACTCTCCTTTTCAAATCAAGTCTATCTCAACAACGCCGTGCATAGCGCTCGGTTCCGTCACTTCTGACCAAAACGGGCGTTGTTTGCCGCACTCGAATTCAAACGGGATATCTGATAGTCGTGTTTCACCAGAGGTCAGACCAGAGGCAGAATGCACCCCACCGCACCCTTGAACGCCCGAGAAATGCCTCTGGCAATTTTAGCCATCTGCGCAGGTGTTGCTTTTCTTGTGGCAAATGATGCCGTGGCCAAGGTGTTGACCGATAGATACCCCCCTATCCAGATCGTCTTCCTGCGCAACCTGATAGCCGTACCAATCATTGCCGCGCTGATTTTTGGGCTGCTTGGTCCGCAAGCCTTGCGCAGCAATCACATTCACCTCCATGCGCTGCGCGGTTTGCTGATGGTGATCGGAGCATGGCTGTATTTTACCGGCCTGATCTACCTTCCATTGGCAGAAGCGACCGCGCTGGTCTTCTCTGCGCCGATTTTTATAACTG